>NZ_NUEU01000020.1:0-75720 GCF_002556365.1 Bacillus sp. AFS002410 | reverse complement strand
TTTGGCTTATCGTTTTGTGGCTTATTTTTAAATAAAAAGAGAGAAGCTTTTGGGAAAAGGCTTCTCTAATGAATAATAGGTGATATTTGGCAAAGAAGATATTTGCTTAGTACATGCTATGCAACGTTACCAAAAATGTGAAGCGTTTTTGAATTAAAAAAAAGCCGGAAGAATTCTCCCAGCTATGCTTAATTAGATTTTAACACAGGGGGAATCAAAGTGATAGAACTGATTAAACAGTATAAAGAGACACGAAAAGAATTAATTAACCTCCTAGATAACCTGAAGTTTAAAAAAAATCCTTCTGAAACTGATTTACATGATAAAAAACGAATCAGTGAGATGATCAGCAACCTAGATTATTCGATTGAATGGATGTCTACTGGTAAGAAACCTGGAAACAAACGTGGCATTGAACGTAGGGCTGCATATCAAAAAGAAAGACCGTTTGATCCAATTACAATGCAGAAGTATTTCAAAGCAAAAGATCCTATGTACGAATGGGAAGTTGAAGAAAAACATCATACATTATCAACATGGGACAAGCAGTGTTTAAGTGAAGCACTTGATTGTTTAACAGATAAAGAATTAGAAACATACATGATGAGCCGTGGTCATTGCTTGCCATTTGAAAAAATAGCTGAATATTTAGACATTAGTGTAGGTACAGTTAAAAAAAGAATTGCACGAGCTGAAAATAAAATTAGTAGAAGGAAAGAAGAAAGCCTCTTCTGTTTAATCAGTTGAGGCTTTTGTTTTATTGTGACAGTAATTTATGTGCGAAATTGTAATAATCTTGATTACAATCTTCACTTGCTAAGACTATTTTAAAATTATCGCTAAATAAAATTTCTAAACATTGTTTGTGATATTCCCATTCATGTTGTTCATAATCATTTAATGTAAATTTTTTTGAAACAATATCATTGATATTCCTGATTTCTATACCTATAATGTCAGTATTTGGATTAGCTTCTGAAGATTTGACATTAATTATCATATATTTATCTTTTGAAAATAAATGATAATTATATGCACGTTCATTTTCTTTATTTATACTCGATAGTCCACTAGCAGTAGTAGCAATACAAGATTCCTCGTCAATGTTTAATTTAACTAGCTCAATTATGGATCTAAATGTATAAAATCTGTTTAGTTCTTCAAAAAAATGTTTGTACGTTAAATTACCTCTTTCCAATACTCTTAATCTCATGAATAATCTCACCTCCTTGTTTAGATTATTTCTATTAAAGTTATAAAATCTCCTTTAATCTGCCAACCAAACGCCACCTATATATGAATGCAATTTTACCTGCATTCTCCCCTATGTGTATGCTCAACTTAATTGTTGGGCTCTTTTTTATTCTTTGTAAACTAGATCCGTCTTTGATGATTCCCCAATCCTCCATTATTTTTGGTGGGTCTAGTTTAGAGTGAATAAATTAAGGAACTATTTATTTGGAGGTGGGTGAATTTGAGTGAATTGGGATGTTATTAGAAACGAATATAAAACTACTGATATTACACTAGCTGCTCTAGCTGAAAAACATCATGTAAAACTCGGTACTTTGAAAAGTCGTAAAAGCCGAGAGTCATGGACAAGAGGTTCTCCGAAAGATGCAACTAAACCTAAAAAGGTTGCAACCCCAAAGAAAAAGGATGCAACCATAAAACAGGTAGTCTTATCCGAAGAGTTGACGGATAAGCAAAAGTTGTTTTGTCTTTACTATCTCAAGTATTTCAATGCTACGAAGGCTTATCAGAAGGCTTATGAATGTACCTATGAAATCGCCAATAAGAATGCTTATACACTTATGGTTAATCATGGTATAAAAGACGAAATTAATCGACTTAAAAACGAACGATTAAATGGTGTATTATTGGACGCCCAATCAATCTTACAAAAATACATCGATATAGCCTTTGCTGATATAACTGATTTTGTAGAGTTTGGAAAGAAAGAGATATCAACTGGCGATTTTGACGAGTCAGGCAACCCAATTACTTATACCACTAGTTATGTTGATTTCAAAGAATCCTCAGAGATTGATGGGACGCTTATTACTGAAGTTAAAAAAGGTAAAGATGGTGTATCAGTAAAGCTTGCTGACAAAATGAGGGCTTTAGAATTCCTTACAAAATACACTGACTTATTGTCTCAAAATGACTTGAAGAAGCTGCAACAAGAAAAGTTGAAGGCTGAAATTGCTAAGACTAAACAAGAAACTAAGCTATTAGATCCAGAAGACAATGGTTCTAACGATGATGTTATCGATAATTTCAATGAAGCTACAAAACCTAGTGCTGAAGCAATGAAAGATGTATTTGGTGATGAAAATGAGGATTAAAAAAAGACGGGAAAAAGCGTTTAAATTTAAATCCTTTTCAAAAAAACAATTAAAGCTTCTTTGGTTTTGGAGAGATGGATCTCCTTATAAAGATATGGACATGGTTATCGCGGATGGAGCAATCCGTTCAGGGAAAACGATATCTATGATATGTAGCTTTCTACAGTGGTCGCAATCAACATACAAAGGCGAATCCTTCATTGTTGCGGGTAAAAGTATAGGCTCATTAAAGCGTAATGTTATCAAGCCGATGATGCAGATACTACAATCCTGGGGGTGGAATTATCAATACAACCGTTCAGAAAATTATATTGTTATTGGTTCTAACACTTACTACCTTTTCGGAGCAAATACGGAAGCGTCCCAAGATACACTTCAAGGGTTAACCGCAGCTGGAGCATTCGGTGATGAGATAGCACTGTTTCCTAAATCGTTCACTGATCAAATGATTGGTCGTTGTTCAGTTGACGGTGCGAAAGTGTTTATGAACTGTAACCCGAAAGGACCACATCATTACTTTAAAACCGAATTTATAGACAAGGCAAAAGAAAAGAAAATCCTCTATCTACAATTTACGATGGACGACAACTTATCATTAGCTGAATCAGTTAAAGAACGATTTAGACGAATGTTTAGTGGAGTGTTCTTCCAGCGTTACATTTTAGGTTTATGGGTTAATGCAGAAGGCCTTATTTATGATATGTTTCTTGATAAAAAGCATGTGGTCAAAACAATCGATAGAGAATACGAACAGTATTATGTTAGTTGCGACTATGGTACTCAGAATCCATTTGCATTAGGCTTGTGGGGGCTTTATAAGGGAGTATGGTATAAAACCAAGGAATACCATTATGATGGCCGAAAGAAAGCCATACAAAAGACAGATAATGAGTATTTAGAAGCTTTAAACGATTTTGTAACAGTAGTGGACGAAGATAACGTGGTTAAAATGCTAGCGAATACAATTATTATTGATCCCTCAGCTTCTTCCTTCATTGCTCTATTAAAGAAGAATGTGTGGAGAGTTAAAAAAGCTAATAATGACGTACTAGAAGGCATTCGAAATGTAGCAAGTTGTTTAAATGAAGAACTAATTAAATACAACGATTGCTGCAAGGAAACGTTCAAAGAGTTTTCGTCATATATTTGGGACGAGAAAGCACTCGAACGCGGTGAAGACAAACCTAAGAAAGAACATGACCACCAGATGGATAGTGATCGTTACTTTGTTAATACAATCGTTAAGAAACCGAAAAATTTCCAACCGTGGTAGGAGGTGTGACTTTGTTTTATCCTGAAACTCCAACATTAACAGAAGAATATATTAAGATTATTACCGAGAATAGCCCTAAGACAACTGAAGTAATTAAGGAGCTAATCAATCAGCATAATCCACAGGATATGCTTGACGGCATTAAGTATTATGAGTCTGAAAACGACATCTTATTACGCAAACAGTACTATTACGACATGAACAAGAAAAAAGTAGTAGATGACACAAAAACTAATAATCGAATACCTCATAATTTCCATAAGATTCTAGTAGACCAGAAAGTAGGATACTTAACGGGTAATCCTGTTGCAATGAAGTCGAAAAACGAAGCATTTACAAAAGAGCTTAATCAAATCTTTTCAGAAGAATTTGATGATGTTTTACCAGAGTTAGTTAAGGGTGCCAGTAATAAAGGCAGAGAATGGCTACAGCCTTTCATTAATGAGGACGGCGACTTTGATTATATGATTATCCCAGCCGAGCAAGTAATAGCGCTCTATAACCCTAGAGATAAAAGAAAACTTGATTTGATTATTAGATATTACTTTTTAGCTGATGGTAAAACTAAAAAGATTGAGGTATGGGACGATCAAGAAGTAACTTATTATGAGGAAATCGATGGAATTGTCTATTTAGATGTAACTGTCGAAGAGAATCCTGCTTCCCACTTTTATTTTAATGAGACTGGTTATGGATGGGGCAAGGTTCCATTTGTTGAATTTGCTAACAACGATGAGCGTATTAGCGACTTGAAAACTTATAAAAGAATAATAGATGCATATGATTTAACTGTTTCAGATACCCAGAATAATATTGAAGACATTCAATCGCTTATCACCGTACTTAAAGGGTACGACGGTGAGAATCTTCAAGAGTTCATGGACAATCTTAGATACTTTAAATCAATTAAAGTAGATGCTGAAGGCGGAGTAGATTCTTTAAAACAAGAGACTCCGATTGCTACTGTAACTGCTCAACTTGATCGCTTCGAAGAGAATATCTTTTTGTTTGGCCAAGGAGTTAATCCGAATAAAGAGAATCAAGGCGGAGATAAAACAGGTGTGGCACTTAAATTCTTATATGCTTTGTTGGACCTTAAAAGCGATGTGCTAGAACGAAAATTTAAAAGATCGCTAAGACAATTAATGTGGTTTGCCTGTAGTTATCTAAAGTTAACTAATAAGGGCTCGTTTGATTATAAAGATGTGACATTTACATTCAACCGTTCAATGATCTTTAATGAAGCTGAACAAATTGAAATGTTTACTAACTCAGCTGAATTATCTATGGAAACAAGATTGGCTCATCATCCATGGGTAGAAGACGTTCAACAGGAGATAAAACGAATTGATAGTGATCAGGAAAAAGAGATCGAAATTCCTTATAACAATTCAAAGATAGATTCTAATAAAAATAATGGAGGTAAAAAGGATGAGTAAGAATACTGTGATTTATGACGACATTCAAAAAATTATGGATAACTCAACTATTGAAGTTCAAACAGTTTTAAATAAATGTACAATTGTTACATGTCAATTACCAAACGGATTCATTATTGTTGAATCATCTGCTTGTGTAGATCCAGTCAATTATGATGAAAAGCTAGGTGCAGAAATTTGTTTGAAACGTATCGAAAATAAAGTGTGGGAATTTGAAGGATATAAACTTCAAGACTTTGTTTATCGAGCACATGAAGCTTTGGAAAAGGCTGAGTAACAAATGGAAGTTAAACTACTCAATGTAAATGACTGTGCGGGTATGGTTAAGTACATCGAAAACAAATATAAACAAGGCGAAATGAAGGGCTTCGTTATAGGAATAGTTTGTAACGATGGCCACTTTGAAACTGGCTGGGGTGGAGATATCAATTTCTTAGAGAAATTAGGATTAGTATCTACCATAGATCATGATATTAAATACTCTGTAACAAATGATTAAAGCACTTTAACGACAATTAATCGTTGAGGTGCTTTTTATATACAAAAAAATCCACGTGGACACGACCACGTTAAACAGTGTAGGAGGACGCAATATGGAATGGTTAAAAGCTTTATTAACAAAACATAACGTAGGTGAGGAAGTCGTTACCTCTATTTTAGAAGCAACAAAAGATTCACAATATGTTCCTAAATCTCGTCTTGATGATGAAATCAGTAAGAAAAAGGATTTAGAAACAGAAATCGTTAACCGAGATAAGCAAATCAAGGACTTGTCTAAACTTAGCAATGACAATGAAGCTTTAACTAAAAAACTAGCAGACTTAGAGACGTCTAATTCTGACTGGAAATCTAAATATGATGTACTGCAATTAGATACAGCTATTAAGCTATCAATTACAGATGCACATAACTTAGAAACAGTCCTTAAACTTTTACCTAGGGAAGGGTTGGAGCTCCAAGAAGGTAAAGTAAAAGGCCTAGATGATGTTTTAACAAAAATGAAGACTGATCATGCGTATCTGTTTAAAGCAGAGGATACAAATAACCCTAATTTATCTGGGTTCAAACCAAACAATCCTCCTGGAAAGAATAACGGCTCTAACACTAACCCGTGGGCTAAAGAATCATTTAATTTAACAGAGCAAGGTCGAATCATGAATGAAAATCCTGATTTAGCAAATCAATTAATGGCACAAGCAAAATAATAAAATTGGAGAGTGAAAACAAATGGCTTTTACTAAAATTAGTGATGTAATTGTACCTTCAGTATTTAACCCGTATGTACTTAATCGAACAACTGAGCTTTCAGAAATTTATCAATCTGGAATCGTTCAACGTGATCAACAATTTGATGATTTAGCAGCATCAAGTGCACGAACAATCAATATGCCATACTGGAATGATTTAAGTGGTACATCTGAATCTTTAAGTGATTCTGGTGCGCTTACTCCAGATAAAATTACAGCAGGTCAAGATATCGCGGTTATCTTACGTCGTGGTAAAGCTTGGAGTTCAAATGACT
Source organism: Bacillus sp. AFS002410 (assembly GCF_002556365.1). Classification (NCBI taxonomy): domain Bacteria; kingdom Bacillati; phylum Bacillota; class Bacilli; order Caryophanales; family Bacillaceae; genus Bacillus; species Bacillus sp. AFS002410. The sequence goes on along the minus strand of NZ_NUEU01000020.1, from coordinate 69,138 downwards.
TAGCAGCAAACTTGGCAGGTAGCGATCCAATGAAAGCAATCGGTGATTTAGTTGCTGGATTCTGGGCAAGAGATATGCAAAAAACAACTTTATCTCTTTTAAAAGGTGTTTTTGCTTCAGCATCAATGTCAAATAACGTTTCTGATATTTCAGCTTTAACTGGTGGCGCTGAGAAGATTGGAGCTTCCTCATTCATTGATGCTTCGTATCGTTTAGGTGATGCACAATCAACTCTAAAAGCAACTGTAATGCATTCATCTGTTGTTGCTGCGCTAGCTAAACAAAATTTAATTCAATTCATTAAGCCAGCTGACGGTTCTCCAGAAGTTCCTTATTACTTAGGTAAACGAGTGATCGTCGATGATTCTACTCCTAATAGTGCTGGAGTTTATACAACATACCTGTTTGGACAAGGCGCAGTTGCATTAGGCTTCGGTAGTCCTGTAGGATTCGTTGAAACTGAAACAGATCGTGACTCATTAGCAGGTAACGATTACTTAATCAACCGTAAAACAATGATTTTACATCCACGTGGAGTAGCATTCCAATCTGCTTCAGTTGCTGGCGCAGCTCCAACAAACACTGAATTAGAAACTGCAACTAACTGGAACCGTGTATATGATCCTAAAAAGATTCGTGTCGTAAAATTCATCCACAAAATCTAAATCGATTAAGAGAGTCTTCACAGGCTCTCTTTTTATTTTATAGGAGGTAATTGCCGTGAGTTTAACAGCATTTGAACGCTATCGAAGAGAACAAGCTAAAGAAGAGAACAAACCTAAATTAGATACTTTGAAAGTGGCCGAATTAAAAGAGTTGGCCAAAGAAAAAGAAATCGAAGGATACCAAGATATGAAAAAGGATGAACTCATTCAAGCTTTAAATGAGCTGTAGCCATGAGAAGTGATAAGTATTGGCAACAACGTACTGAAGAACGATTAAGCGAATTATACACAGATGTTGATAACTTTGAGAATGATTTAAGAGGACATTACACTACTGCATTAATGGAAATGCAGAAAGAAATAGCCTATTTCTATTCAAAGTATTCAATCGAAAACGGTGTACCATACAAAGAAGCAATTAAAATGCTTACAGGCGATGATTACAGGGTATGGAAAAGAGATATCACTGATTATCTTGAAGAAATTCAAAGCTTAGTGGATAACAATAATGATAAACAAGCTAATGATGTACTCAAGGATTTAAACGCTTTATCAATTCGTAGTCGTATAAATCGCCTAGATGGCATGATTGCGAAGATAAATGTAATCTTGGGTAAATTATCGTTAGAAGAAAAACGACGCACAGAAGACCATTTAAAGCGTTTATACAAAGACTCTTATCATAAGACTATGTTTGACTTATTTCAAGGCATTGAAGTAGGCGGGTCGTTTGCTCCTGTTAGTGATAAATTGATTAGGAGCACCTTAGAACATCCATGGAGTGGTGCTAATTTTTCTTCAAGGATATGGAACAATAGGGATAGATTGGTCCAGGTACTGAGAGAAGAATTAACTCAGAGCATGATTCAAGGTAAAGACCTTCGTAAAACGTCTGCTATAGTAGCTAAAAGAATGGACGTAAGTGTCAAACAAGCTGGAGTAGTGGTACAAACTGAATCAGCTTATATTATTGAGGAAGCTTCTGCAAAGGCCTATGAGAATAGTGGAGTCATTGAGCAATACGAAATATTGGCTACGTTAGACAATCGAACAAGTCAAATCTGTCAAAAGCAAGACGGAAAAATCTACAATGTAGTTGATAGAATGACAGGTTCAAACTATCCCCCATTCCATCCTAGATGTAGAACAACAACTATTCCTGTTACTAGATGGCACGATGAAGATCGTACTCGTATTGCGAGGGACTTAAATGGTAAAACATATTATGTGCCAGCCAGTATGAAATACGAGGAATGGTATAACACTCACGTAAAGGAGTGAAGTAATGATATCTGAATTAGTTAAAATACTATTAGGAATTAGTGACGGCAGTAAGGATGTAATTATAAACTTCCATATCGAATCAGTAACTCAAAAGATATTAAACTATTGTAATATTACTGAGCTACCTCAAGAGCTTGAGACAATTGTGGTTGAGAAAGTAGTAGCAATCATGAAAAACTTAATTGCTTCTGAAGGAAATGGACCAGTTAAGAAAATTACAAGAGGAGATACTGTAATCGAATACGGCACAAGTAGGAGCGATTCAAGCGGATCTGTTATCTTAGACGATGTAAAATCTCAATTAAATAAATATAGGAGAGTGAAGTTCCAATGAATGAGATGGAAGCTCTTGAAAGTACTTATTGGGATAAATGCGATGTATGGAGAGATATAGAAACGGTTGTGAATAATCGAGATTTGTTTGTTCCTCAACAAATATACTCAAGTATTAAGTGTGCATTAAGTAAGCCAGCCAATACAACAAGGCTTAACACTAATCAAACCGAAGAACAAAATCAAATCGATTATACATTTATTCTTTTTTTGAGTCCTAATTATGATCTTAAAACTGGAGATGAAATCAGAGTTACTACTTCTATGAATCAACAATTCGAGTTAATTGCAGGTGAACCGTTTAAATATCCATCACATCAAGTGGTAACTGTCCATCGTAAGGATGAAGCTTAATGGGAATGAAAGTATTCGGATTCGGTGAATTTAGAAGTAAACTTGAAAAGATTAATAGAGAATTGCCTCATGAATTAGACGTCTTTTTAAAAGAACTTGCAATGGATCTATTAGCAAGAACGAAAGAAAAGACACCAGTCGGAGTGTATCCTCCAAGTAGCGGTCGTGTAGGTGGGACTTTACGAAGAGGTTGGCAAATATCTGATTTGAAACGAGTTGGTAGTAATGTCCAAATCGAAATATTTAATCCTGTTGAATATGGAATCCACGTTGAATATGGCCATAGAACAAGAGGAGGCGGCGGATTCGTTGAAGGTAAATACATGCTAACAGTCAGTTTAAAAGAACTTGAAAGAGCAATGCCAGCTCGTGTACATGATTTATGGAGGAGGCTGGGCTTATAATGTTTGAAGCAATATTAGACGCAATAATCAGCGTTTTAAGGCTGAACTTTCCTACACACAAAATATATGATGAAAAGATTCAGCAGGGATTTGATAAACCTGCTTTTTTTGTACGCATTTTACCAGTTGCAAATGAGTTCACTGGAAGGTACAGAAGAGAAAAATCATTAATCATAGATATCACTTATTTTGGCGGAAATGATACGAATTTAGAAAATTACAAGATGGCTGATGATTTAGGTGATCTATTTCAGTTAGTTACAACGACTCAAGGTGTTTATATGCCAAAGAAACAACGATATCAAATTGTAGATGGCGACTTGCATTTTATGTTTGATGTGGATGTAGTCGAGATACTAAAAGAAAAAGAAGGACCTGTTATTCAGGAAATCAACTTTAACAAGGAGGTCTAAGAATGCCATTACCAGAGGTTTATATTACATTTAGCCAATTGGCTTCTTCAGCATTTAAACGGAGTGAACGTGGGATACTAGCCATTCTGCTTAAAGATGCAGCTGGACAAGCGGGCGTTTACACATTAACAGACGCTACTCAAATTCCTTCAGGATTGAGTACAGCAAACAAAACATATCTACAACAAGCTTTTGTAGGCGGAGAAAATGCTCCTCTAAAATTATTAGTTCGTGTAGGTAATAGTGCTACAGAATCTGACTGGTCGGCATCATTAGCATGGGCAGAAACAGTCAAATTCGATTATTTAGTAGCCCCAACTGCCGTGTCTGGTGACTTAGCAACAATTAACACATGGGTTACTACTCAAAGAACAAACAATAAGTTAATTCGCTATGTATCCGCAAATAATGCTGCTGACAAAGAGTATATTTATAACTTTACTACAGCATCAATTACAATGAATGATTCGACTACTCCATCAACAGCTTCATTTTGTGCACGTATGGCAGGATTAATAGCTGGGACTCCGTTATCTCAATCAATTACGTATGTCCCCTTACTTGATGTGAAGAGTGTAGAGTCATTAACTAAAACACAAATGAATACACGAATCGATAACGGTGAGATCATTCTTTTCCATGACGGTGAGAAGGTTAAAGTAGCAAGAGGTATGACATCACTTAAGACATTGACTCCTACAAAAGGTTCAAAGTTCCAAAAAGTTAAGATTGTAGAAACTTTAGATCTAATTGCTAACGACATTCGTAAAAACATAGAAGACAATTACATTGGTAAAGTTCCAAATGGATATGAAAATAAATTACAGTTGGTTGTTGCTATTGGTAGTTATCTACAAGGTCTAGAAACAGAGCAATTACTTGCTCCAGATAAGAATACAGTTGAAATCGATTTGTTGGCCCAAAAGACATATTTAACTTCTCAAGGAATCGATACTTCAACGATGACAGATCAAGAAATTAAAGAAGCCGAAACAGGAGATCAAATATTCATTAAAATGGCAATTACAGTTCTTGATGCGATGGAGACGTTCAATCTAGCAGTATCAATTTAATTGGGAGGTGATTTAGTTGGAAAAGATGATTTCAGAAAAAGCAATATCCGGTACTTGGGGGGAAGCTTGGATTGATGGCGAAAAGTTCGGCGAAGTATACGGACTTCAAGCAAATGGCGACTTAGTTTTAGAAGACGTTCCGATGTGTGGAGTTGCTAGTGGAAAGGGCAAAAAGTTCACTGGAGTAGACTACAAAGGCTCTATTCGTTTCAATAAAGTGAATTCTAAATTGGTTAAGAAAATATCAGATGGCATTAAAGCTAGAAAAATTCCATACTTCACTATCGTATCGAAATTAGCTGATCCAGCTTCGTTTGGTGCTGAACGAGTAGCATTATACAATTGCTTGTTTACTAGTATCCCTTTAGCTGATTGGGAAGCAAGTAAACTAACTCAAAATGAAATGCCATTCGTATTTGAAGACCACGCGTTTTTAGATACTATCCAGGAAAGTAAATAACTAAGGGGGCATAAGCTCCCTTTTTAATTTGGAGGAAATCATGAATATTACTGATATCTTATTGTCTTTAGATAGTGACGATTTAAAGGTTCCAGAAACGAAAGTTAGAATCAAGCGTCTTTCGGAAGTTACTGAACAAGAAGTACTTTTTACATTACAAGCTATCAAACGAGAAAAATTATTCGAAATTACAGATTTGTGTACTAAGGAAGATGGTTCAGTAGATAACCAAGAATATCAACTTCAAGTAGTATTAAACGGGGTAGTAGATCCTTCTCTGAAGGACCAAAAGTTTATAGAGAAATTTAAATGCGTTACTCCATATGAGGTGGTTCTAAAATTATTAACTGCCGGTGAAATTACTCAAATATATTCAAAGGTTCTTGAATTAAGTGGGATTCAAGATACTGCGGTGGAAGAAATTAAAAAAAAGTAAAAGAATGCGGTTATCATGAAATGATGTACTATTACTGGAAAACAAAAGGCGTATTCCCTTCTGTATTCAAACGAATAAAAGATGGTGAATGGCAAATCATTCGGGCTTTTTATGAACTTGAAATCGAGGAGAGAAACCAATTTCTTAGTAGCGGAGCCTTTCCGGTTATTCCAGTATAGGAGGTGGTTTAAGTGTCAGATGAAAGACTTGGTGCCGTCATAGAAATAATCGATGATGCTAGTAGACCGATGGATAATATTCTCCGTGTTGAGAAAGCATTAGAAAAGCAAACTCAGGAACTAGCTAAGATGTTCGGTAAATTAAACGAAAATTTAAATGTTACTAGAACTGTAAGCAATGCTGAAAGAGACCTAGCAAGACTCCAAAGACAAGTGTCAACTACTGAAAAAGTGTTAGGTGGATTAAGAAAAGGTGTAAACATTGCGATTAAAGTAACGGACTTAGCCACTAAACCAATTACCTCAATCGGTAAAAAACTTTTTTCTTTAAACGGGATGATTGCTGCAGCTGCTACAGGGTATGCTGCACAAAATGCTGTGAAAAGCACTGTAGGCCAAGCCCTTGAGTTTGATTTAACTAAAAAGCAATTGGAGTATGTAGCAAAAAATAGAGGTTTAAACGGAAAGAATATCATGAACCTTGCTCAGCAAACGTCATTAACTTCCATGTTTAGTCAAAAGGAAATATATGATACTTTTGCAGGTATGCTTAGTTATGCTAAGAAAGATAATCAAACAAAACAATTGACGGATATGGCCCAGTTACTGGCTTATACAGATCCCATGCAGGGGATGAGTGGTGCAAAGGTTGCTATTCAGGAGTTGTTAGGCGGAGATGCAAAGTCGCTATATATGCGATTTGAAAAGATACCTAAAGAAGTAGCTGACAAATTAGCTACCTATGCAGATAAAAACCCTATAACTAAAGGTAATAATCTAGACGGTTTTATTAAACTTTTTAACGACTCAATGAAAAGTACTGGGTACGATAAAAACTTTGTTCATGCGATGGAATCAACTTCATATGGTAAGTACTTATCATCTATGGAAAATATACAAACTGTACTAAGGAAAATAGGTGAAGCAGCACTACCAAATGTGACAAGAATGATTGATAAGTTTAATGCGAAAATGAATAACGGAGGAATTGAAAAAATCTCCAAGTTATTTGGTAAATTAAGTCTTAGTATTTCTAAAGTAGCAGATAGAGCGTTAGATGGTTTGATTAAAAATGCTCCAAAAATCGGAAAAAAATTAGACAGTATATTTACCTCATTTAGTAAAACAGTAGACGACTTGTTATCAGGTGAAAAGAGCTTTGGTGGCGCAGTAAATGAATGGCTTGGTAAAGGATTAGATGCCTTGAATAGTTTTGTTTCAACAAATCAAGCTGCAATTACTGCAACAATGGACACTTTCACAGAATACATTATCGGCGTTCTTCAAGCGCACACAGGAGATTTTGTTTCAGCAGGAGCAGGGATAGGTAAAGCAATCCTTGATGGAATACTCCAAGGCATCGGAAACAAATTGACTAGCATACCTGGATTAAAACAGTTGGGACAGCTATCTGAATGGACAGGGAAAAGTGATAATATTGTGGCCAAGGTTTTAGGCGGTGGACTACAAGCTTACGATAAGCAAAAGCTTAAAGACCAACACATAAAAGATTCCCAGAGAATGCACCGGCAAGCAAGAGCTATTGGGGGGACCGTACAGAGAGATAACACTCCGACCTTACTTCATAGAGGTGAGGAAGTTAAAACACAACGAGAAGTGACTAGAGATAAGTTTTCTCCTAAGTCTTCAGGTGTTGTAGTTAATATGTACGGAACTACTATTAGAGAAGAAGCTGATATCGATAAAATTGGTAATGGATTCTTAAAGAATCTTGTAAAACACAATGTTTCATTTGGGGGTGCGAATGACTAATGGAATTTTGGTTTATTGATGATAAAACTAAAACAAAAGTCCAATTACCAGTGCCTCCTCCTAATTTTATGAATGAAGTGGGCAAGAACATAAACATTTTAAACATTGCTGACTTTGGTGAGTATTCAAGACCTGGAGATACTAAATTAGCGCGACTGGGTTTTAAATCTATTTTCCCGTCAATTAGGTACTCTTGGGTTAAAGTAAAAACAATAACAAAGCCTTACGATCTTGCAACGCGATTTGAAAACTGGTCAGAAAAAGGAACTCCAATTCGCTTCATGGTAACAAGTACAAACATTAATCGTACATTCCTAATTGAAAGCTTTGTGTATGGAGAGAAAGATGGTTCAAGTAGAGATGTCGAATATGAAATACAACTTGTAGAGTATAGAGTACCTGTAATTAAAACGGCCTCTAAAAGCAGTTCTAAACCTCGGCCATCTAGTTCACCATCAAGACTTAAAACATACACAGTTAAAAAAGGGGACACATTGTGGGACCTTGCTAGGAAATATTATGGTGATCCATATAAGTGGAAAAGCATTGCTTCCCTTAATGGTGTTAAAAACCCTAGAAAGCTCCAAATCGGCAAGGTGTTGAGGTTGCCATGAAAATATATATTGGGAAACAAGAAATTAAATATACAAGACTGACGTGGAGCGGTTCAAAGTACAGCGCTGCTAGACAATTGGAATTCTCTATACCCTCAAATTTCCCATATAGCATTAGCCAAGGGAATACTCTTTTACTAAAAGAGGGCGATAGCACATTGTTTGAGGGTTTTGTGTTTAGAAAAGAGAAACCTCGACAGGCTAATGAAATTAATATCTTAGGGTACGATTCATTAATCTATCTGTTAAAAAGCGACGGATCATTTAACTTTAAAACAACTACATTTTCTACAGTAATCAGAAAAACATGCGGCGAGGTTGGAGTGTCAGTAGGTTCTATTGCAGATAGTAATATAAGCTTCAAATTGGAACCAATGATAAACGTGAATTTGTATCAGATAATCATGAGTGCATGTAAAGAAGTTAAGAAGAAAACAGGAAAAGTGTATCAACCCGTTATTCAAAAGGGGAAGTTGAACATAGTTATTGCAGGTTCAATCATTAAAAACTTTGAATTAGCAGAGGGTAGAAACCTTACCGATTCTACTTATTCAGAAACAATAGAAAATGTAGTGAATAAGGTAATTATTGTTGATGATAAAGGGAAAAAAATCGGGCAAGTAACAGGAGACGGGCTATCAACTTGGGGTACTTTTCAACAAGTATACGAAAAAGAAAAAGGAAAAAATTCTACAACAGAAGCAAAAGCTATGTTACACGGGTTAGATCGCGAAGCTAATGTGGAGGGTTTAGGTAATGTAAGTTGTATAAGCGGAAGAGCTATAACAATTAAAGACACTAAGACAGGTCTAAAGGGTGTATTTTATATTGAAGAAGATACACATACAGTTGAAAATGGAAACTATACTATGTCCCTTCAACTGAATTTTAAAAACATACTGGAGGAATCTTAAATGAGTTTCCCAGGATTAATTAATTTCATTCAAGAAGTTAGTAAACAAACAAATATGAACTTTGTTTTTAGCGGAGAAGTGACTTCAGCTTCACCTTTAGTAGTTAGAACAAATGACATTGATTTAGATAAAGAAGAATTAAAAATAGCGACAAGTGCTAAAAGTGGACTTGCTACTGGTGACGAAGTACTCCTAATAAAACAGGGTGCTTTTTTTATTGTAGTCGCTAAAGTGGAGGAAGTTACATGAGTATATTTCCATTTGTAGATGATACAGAAAGTACTACTAGCACTGAAGAGCTTCCTCTTTATAAAGAATGGGCATGGGATTTTGATTTAAATGATTTTAAATTGAATAATGGAAAATCATATTTAGTTGAGGGAGAAGAAGCTATTAAAATATGGGCATATAAGGCGCTAATCACAGAGCGTTTTAAATACACTGTTTATTCATGGGACTATGGGTCAGAGCTTAATAGTTTAATTGGTAGTGGTTTCTCAAACGAAGCAGTGGAAATCGAAACCGAACGTATGATAAAAGAAGCTTTATTAGTTAATCCGTACATCACAGAAATAACAGATATAAGCATAACTGCAGAAGATGATGTAGTGAATATATCATTCACATTAGGTACGATTTACGGTGATACGGAGGTGAGTACAGTTGCAACTTAAAGAAGACATCATGGCACGAATGTTTGCTGCAATATCTAATGATTATGACAAAAGTGAGGGCAGTATTATTTATGATGCTGTAGTAGCAGTAGCAAATGCTATTGAAGACAATTCAATCGAGACGGATAACTTTTTAGATCAAGTATTCCTTGATACTGCTACAGGAGATTACCTGGATAAAAGAGCGGGGGAATTTGGAATATACCGTAAAACAGGGACGTTTGCTACTACTAATTTAACGATATTAGGCACAAACGGCACTGTTATACCCGCAGGCACTAGGTTTTATGCAAATGATACCTACTTTACATCAACATCAGATATAACAATTTCCAGTGGAGTAGCTTCAGTTTCAGTAACATGTGAGGTTGCAGGTGCGATTGGAAATGTCCCTGCAAATACAATTGTTAACTCAGTTAATAGTATCAATGGTGTTACTTCTATTACTAACGCTTCAGCTGTTACAAACGGGACTGATGATGAATCAGATGACTCATTAAGAGTGCGTTGCTTTGCGCAAATCCAGTTACCTTCAGCGAGTGGTAATATAGCAGACTATACAAAATGGTGTACTGAGGTAGTTGGAGTAGGTGCTGTAACTGTAATACCGATTTGGAACGGGAACGGCACAGTAAAGTGTGTTCTTGTTAACTCAAATATGAGAGCAGCTGATAGTACGCTTATCTCGGCAGTACAAGCCAATGTGGAAGCTAAAAGACCGATTGGCGCAACCGTTGCGTATGTAAGTGCTACAGAACTTACTATTAACGTTTCAGTAGACGTTGATTTAGCTAATGGCTACACATTAGCTCAGGTACAAACAAATCTTATTAGCTCGTTAACGGATTATCTAAAATCTGTTGCTTTGAAAACAAGTTCTATTAGCTATGCAATAATAGGTTCGAAAATATTAGCAACTCCTGGAGTAATCGATTATCGATCACTAACCTTAAACAGTGGAACTGCAAATGTGTCAGTCTCAAATACTCAAGTTGCGGTGGTGGGTGCAGTCAATGCTACGTGATAATTTTCCTCGATTCTATGAAAATAGTGGGACTATGTTAGCTCTATGGTCAGCAGAAGAAAATGAGATTGATATTTTACAAGCTAATTTAGAATCTACTGTTAATCAGATGTTTATTGATTCAACTGATACAGATATAACCAGATGGGAAATGATGTTTGGGCTACCCATTAGACCTAATATTCCTCTAGCAGATCGTCAATCAACAGTTAAAGCAAAAATAAGAGGAATAGGAGTTGTAAATGTAGCTCAGATAAAAAGGACCGCAGATGCATTTACAAACGGGAATGTTCAAGTAACTGAAAAGGCATCGACCTATGAATTTGAAATTAAATTTACTGCAGTTAATGGCACCCCTCCAAATATGGGTGACCTGCAGGATGCGATTAATCAATTGAAACCGGCCCATTTAAATGTGATCTATGTTTATGCGTACAGGACTTGGAATAAGATCGACTTAGTAAATTATACTTGGAATCAGGTTGATGCACTTGGTTTAACTTGGGACCAATTTGAAACACTTCAATAGAAAGGAGATAAGATATGCCAACAAATACACCTAATTTAAGTATTCCGAAACCATTAGGAACAGAGTTTTTTAATCGAACGAACCTTAATGCAATTTTAGATGCGATCGATGTGGGAGCGCCTAATTGGGTAAAATCATATGGTATAGGTGATGTAGGAAAAGATGTTTCAGGAACGAATTTAAATAATATAGACGTTTCAGGGGTTTATCAAGGCGGAACTTTAACTAATGCGCCTTCTCCTTATAATCAAGGTTATATAATTCATATGAAAATGAGTAGTATTTCGAGAAAACAATTGTTCTTTGTTATTGACTCGAATGTAACATTTCAGCGATTTATGTTATCGGGCGTTTGGACTCCATGGTATGAAATCCTTACAACTGATACAAATTACATTGATTTTACATTGCAAAATGGCGCGACAGAATTCAGCGTAGATAGACGCCCTGGGTATATGAAATCTGGAAAAACCATCACTATCAGAGGAGCGGTAAAGAACATATCAACTAGTAGTGTGATAGTTGCAACTCTGCCAACTGGATACAGACCAGTAGCGGAGTTTTCATATACCGCAACAACTTCTACTGTTTCTAATAAGTCGAGATCAGCAAGAATAAGTGTTGCAACTAACGGAGAAATTCAAATTCAATATAATATTGATAATGTTTATAACGTTGGTGACATTTATTATCTTCAAACTAGTTTTACATTATAAGTTAAGGAGGGGAACAATGAAACAAGTTTACCGATTTGACGAAAACGGAAAATATATCGAACCTGTTTTACTAGGTGATGATGAAGAAATAGAAGAAGATTGTACAGAAAAACCGTTGCCTCAACCAAACTACAGACCTATTTTTAATGGTTCTGAATGGGTGGAAACAATCACGCAAGAAGAACTGGACGAGATGTTAAATAGACCACAAGATAAAACAGAAATTGAGATACTTAAAGAACGATTAGCACTTTCAGAAGCAGCAATAGACTTTCTTATTATGAACGGAGGACTTTAATCATGGCAGGATACTTAGCAATGAGAATCGAACTAGGAAAACTTGATTACGAAGCAGTAGTTACAAAATACCCTCAATTTAAATCAGAGGTCGATGAAATTTTAATTAATGATGGATTTCATCAATTAATCATAGAGCAGTAAAATGAAGCACCTAAAGAATAGGTGTATTTTTTATGCTTAAAAGGAGTTGAGTCGATTGGAACCAAACGAAAAACTAGCTGAAAAATTAGATGATATCAAAGACAGACTCATCGTAATTGAAACGAAAATGACTATGATCAATGGAGTCGAAAAAGATTCAACTGAGGCATTACAAAGTACAAGAAGTGCTCACAAACGTTTAGATGGCATTGAAGGTAATATAACGTGGCTATGGCGAACAGTTGTTGGCGGATTGATATTGGCCACTATTACTTTTTTACTAAATTATAAATAAAGGAGAGGTTAGATATGAAATTAAGTAAATCAGCTATTTTACCAATTATTTCAGTAATTTGCTTATGTATTGCCACTATTACAGGCCACCAAATTTCTTCTGATGTTCAAGATCATATTGCAGCAGTAGCATCTGTAACTATCAGTGCAGTTGTTTCAATATGGGGAATTGTTAAAAATCATCAAAAAGAAAATGATGCGAAAGCAGTAGAAGAAGAAAAAGAAGAGTGAAGCCATCCTTTTAGGGTGGTTTTTTATATTATTTCAAATAAAAAGGAGACGATCGTATGACTGATGTAACAAAAACTTGTAGAGATATTAATGAGCTTTTACCAGTTGCACAAAAGGCAGTTAAATTATTTCTTGAAGAATGTAAAAAAGAGAATCTAGACATTTTCATTACAGAAACATATCGCTCGCAAGAAAGACAAAATTACCTTTATTCTTACGGACGAACAAGAGAAGGTGAAAAAGTTACTTGGACAAAATCTAGTAACCATACGGGGCGTTTAGCGTGGGATATTGCTGTAAATAAACCGAAAGATTTATATGATTCTTCAACATTGAAAAAAGCAGGGGAAATTGCGAAAAAGTTAGATATTACATGGGGTGGTACTTGGAAAGAAGCTGATAATCCACATTTTGAAGTAAAAAAGGATTGGGTAGCACCTAAAATTACTAAGCCTAATACTGCTATTAAAGCCGAGGTCATTGAAAAGGACATTGTTCCTTATCCTGGTAAACCTTTAAAAGAAGGCGGCAAAGGTAAAGACGTAGAGCGTATTCAACGTGCAGTAAAGGTAGATGTTGATGGCAAGTTTGGTCCTAAAACTGAAAAAGCAGTGAAAGAGTATCAAAAACGAAAAGGTCTCACTGTAGATGGTGTTGTTGGTCAACAAACATGGAGTAAATTATTTTAAGGGGGGATTTATAATGGCTAGTAATTTAACAAACTATGCACAAGCAAAACTGTTAGACCACGTTCTTGGTACAACTGCTTTCACAAAACCTACAACGATTTATGTATCTTTACACACAGCTGACCCTACAGAGACAGGTTCAACTGCTGCTGAAATCGTGGGTAACGGTTATGTAAGACAAGCTATCACCTTTGCGGCAGGTACAAATGCTGCTGGGATTGCAACCGCTCTAAGTAACGGTGCTGATGTACTATTCCCAGCAGCTACTGCTTCTTGAGGTACGATTACTCATATCGGTATCAATGATGCTGTATCCGCTGGTAATATGTTGTTATATGGTCCAGCATCAGCAGCAAAAACAATTGCTTCAGGTGACCAATACCGTATCAAAACTGGCCAAGGCTCAGTTACATTAGGTTAATCTTATGAATTATTATCTGGTTAATAAAACTGGGGATGGTACAAAACAGAATCCGTTTAGACCAGGGTTGGAGGGGGACATATCTTTTGTATGTTCCCCTTTAAACAATAACCAGTATCTAGTGGGTACGGTTGACCCTGTACCCTTAGTTGAGATTGTAGATTTAGAAAGTTTTTGCACATTAAACGGAATACCTTTTTCTGACGTCTTAAAATGGTTTGTAGGTGATTAAATGGCTATTAAAGGACGGACGGGCCTAACTAATATATTTAACGGTTTGGCGGACGATGATTTTATACAAGTACCAACGTTTCTTTTTAATTTTCCTTTTTACGGGACCGATTACAATACCGCATACGTTGGATCAAATTCATATTTAACGTTTGGTAGTTCGTCGATTGCGTTTGATGGGTTTGGTTTTACATCTCAAAAAGGTTTATATGTACAAGCTAGTGACCGAGCCGACATATGGGTTGGATATGTTTCAACAACGGATTATACCCGCATTAGGTGGGAGGGCGGCACTTTCACCGACGGCAATTATCCGTATGATTGGGAGGTAACTCTTTTTAAAACAGGAGTTGTTCAATTAGATATTGGGACATTGCCGAACGACACGCCTAATAATAATTTTATAACTAATGGTTTGAATGATTCGTCAGCGGCCAATTTTACTAATAACGTTAGTAATAGGACGATAAGGTTTACGCCAAAAAACACCGCCTCAAACGGATATGATATTTTATACGATGCTGCAGAGTACCAAATAACAAATACTTTATTTAAGGACACGTTCACAGATACCAACGGAAAAAGTTTAAGCGCTCATACCGCAGACGTAAACGGTACAGGAAACCCTTATGTCTTATCGGACTTCTCTAATGGAGTTTCTTCAGCTACAATAAACGCTAGTGGTCAAGGGGTAATTACAAACGGCGATTCTTTTGCAGTTGTTGACGTAGGACAAGCCGACGTTACTATCCAAGCAACCTTAATATCGACAGGCGCTGCTCAAATCGTATTTAGAAGAAATACATCAGCCTATTTCTACGCTGAATTTGATGCTGGCGGAGTATCTGTATTTAACGTTATTCCAAACACTAACTTCATATCAATGGGTAGCGCCAGTTATGCGGGAATATCTTCTGGAGCCTTGGCTAAAGTAGTTTTGACTGGCTCTACCATAGATGTGTATATGAACGGTACAAAAGTTCTAACCGTAACAAGTGCCGTTAATCAAACTGTAACCTCTCATGGTATTGGTTCAGGAGTGGGAAATACCGCATTTGATAATCTACAAATAGATAGTCCAGCAGGTGGAGGCGGTACAATTCAAGATGTGACATTATCCTTATCGGCAAATAGTAGTTTTTCTCCTATCCCAAGTACTACTTTATCTGGAGCGATTAATTTTTCCGGAGATTCCAGTATTACTCTGCCTGGAGGAATAATTCAAAGTACTGGTTTATCTATGTCTGCAGTCAGTTCTCTAATGTTAAATTCAAGTGTTATTACAGAGAGTTCGATTAATATGAGCTCAGACAGCTCTTTAACTGCAATTCCAAGCGTTATATTGGATGGAAAAATCACTTTATCTGGAGACACTACCCTAACGATAGCAGTTGGAGGAGTAGTCGATGCTACAATATCTTTCTCCTCAGACAGTAATTTATCAGTTGTACCTTCAATACTGATAGATGCTGGAGCGATTTTATCTGCTGCTTCTGATATGTCGGTCAATCCATCGCTACTAGTTGGTGGAGGTATTGGATTAATAGCAGATACCCAACTAACAGTTACACCAGATATCATAGGTTTGGATATTTATCTAGTTCTCTCTGCTACATCCGGAATGAATGTGGTACCAAGTGTAATCTTAGGAAGTGGTTTAAATTTATCTGCGGATGCAAGTATAAGTGTTAATCCTTCATTATTAGCCAATGGATCGACCAGTCTATCCGCATTGTCTAATATGTTGATAAATGGTGAGGGGTTTAATCCAAATAACGTTATTTCATCTTATGTATATTTAGATGGCTCAAGACAGTTAATCGTACAACTAGAAGGAAAAAGAAAACTAATCATTAACTTAAAAGCTGAAAGAGTTCAAATGGTAAAGTTAAACGGGGTGATACATTGACTTCCTTAAAGCAAAACTTCAGTATGTATGCAGGTGATTCAAAGGAAATCGTTGTTTCAGTAGTGGATGAGAACGGAGTTGCGCTGCCTTTATCTGGAGCAACAGTGAAATGGATATTGATGAATAACGATTCCAGTATTACTAAAAATACGACAAATGGGATAACATTAAGTGGCTCAGATATTCATATAAAATTGGATCCAGCAGATACACTTACATTAACCGGATTATATGAGCATGAAATAGAACTAACTGATTCATTAGGAAATGTATCAACAGTAACAAAAGGAACGGTTAATGTAATAAAAAGCTTAATATAGGAAAACCCTGTTACCTTTTGGTAGCAGGGTTATTTTGTATGTAAAATTATTGACCGTGACATCGTTTGTACTTTACTCCACTTCCACATGGACACGGTTCGTTTCTAGTTACTTTATTAGATTTAACAGGAACCTTTACATTAATTCTTTCTCCTTGTTTTCTATTTACTTCAACATTGGAATTTGTCTCGTAAATGTTATTAATAACTTGATTAACTTCAATCTTTTGATTATAAACTGATGCCTTTTGTTCATCATTTGGCATGATCATTTGTATTATAGTTAGAATAACTGCAAGCCAAGTAGTAAAAGTTTGGTTTTTTGTAAGTTCAAACAAAGATGAAAATTGGGGTGTTTCATTATCAATTTTCTCTTTTACTTCCTCTGGTGTTGAATTATTTTGTTGAGCATCACGCAAAATTGATGCAAATATTATTAATTCTTCGTATGTTCTTTGTGGTGCTTTTAATATTTCAATTGCATTGCCAATAAAATTAAAAATACCGTCTGGTATGTGTCCTGTACGACCACAACTTGGGCAAGGACCAACAGTGTTTCCTAAAAAAGATGCGTTCATTGAATTTTCTACATAAACACCTGAAGAAAATATAGTTCCACAAGTGTCGCAAATTGCAGGCATAACTGGCATAATCAACTTCCTCCTATACATATAGCTCGTCTACTGCTGAAGCACTAAAATAAACAGCAATATTCATAATTTGGATCATCCTATTAGATTTACCTATTCGAAGTTATTCTGTTTTTTATTAAGAATTCCTTCTTAGTCTTATTAAGGTAAACGGTACAGTGAAGTAATTATTACAAACACATTACAAAATTCCGAAAAATATATTGACTTTATGTACCGAATTCTCCATTATTTAATTACAGGGGAGGGATGGAAATGGTATATTCAGCGTTAGAAGTAGCTAAATGGTTTTTGGTTCGCAATAATGCAGCAATAAACGAATTTGGCAGTGAAAACCTGACCCATTTAAAATTACAAAAACTTATGTATTACGCACAAGGTATACATTTAGCTTATACAAGTGAAGAGCTTTTTTCAGATGAATTATTCGCTTGGGAACATGGTCCTGTTGCTCCAAGAGTATATGAAGAATATAAAGGTAACAGAGAGATACTTTTTAAACCAACAGAGGACGACTTAAATATTTTTAAACACGTTCAATCTAAAGAAGTTACAAGAAATGTTTTAGAAGTTGTGTATGAACATTACGGTAAATATTCAGCATGGCATTTGAGAAATATGACACATGATGAAAGACCATGGTTAGAAACACAACTAAATGATGTAATTGATAAAGATTTAATAAGAGAATTCTTTGAAGCTGAAGTGTTAGAAGGAAATGAGTAAACGTATAAAAGAATTAAAATTAAAACCTAAAAAAGGTAAAGGGATTAGTATTAAAGATGAGTTAGAAAGCTTTAAGCCTACTCATATTAAATTTAATCTATCTTTTGTAACAAGTAACAATGAGTTTTCTTTTTCTAATACTTCATTTGAGGATCACCATAAAGTAAAACTGATGGATAGAATTTTTGAATTATCTACAGAAGAGTATGTTGTAATAGCAAATCGCCCTAAAAATATTGCTTTTGAATTTATTGATTCTAGTAGTTTTATTAGGGATGTATCTTATAATAAGATATTTGATAAGGCTGAATTCAGAAAAAAGTCTAACGATAAGTTTGCTGTTTTTAGATTATATCCGAATAATAATCCGTTACCTACAAGGATTATTGGTAAAATAGTAAATAAAATTTTTTATGTGATGTACATTGATTTAAATCATAAAATGTATAAAGGATAAAGCCCTGTTTCTGTTTGGATACAGGGTTATTTTATATCCCCATGAACACGATTAACAGACAATTAGACACAAATAAAAAAGACATCACCAAAGTGATATGGTGCATGTCTTTTGTAATAGTAGGAGTTAATTTATTATATGCTTGTATTATTTTTCTGGAACACATATTGCACCTTCCTTAATTAGAGTTCGTTAGTTTTACAAGAATTTTATTGTTGCTTATCTAATAATCCAAAATGAAGTATTAATTTGTAATAACTTAAGACAATTATATATGCAAAAAAATAACTTATTGCTGTGTAATATATAGTCCACCCATTTCTATAAATCACCTGTCCTTTACATAAAGCCCAGAACTCAATTAATGTAGTTATCAATGTAAAGAAAACAATGGCAATAATAATATTTAACTTCTTAAAATAAATAGAAATTATATATAAACAGCCTAAAATTGGATAAAGTCCAAGATTGAAAGGAAATGCTGATAAGGATAACTCATTATTTTTAATTTTTAAGCTCCAATAATAATTAAACCCCCAGGTATTTATGATGAAAGCTATAGCTACACAGATAGGTATAAAAATGATCATTATTTTTGGAACTTTTATTACTAAAAGTAACCCAAGAAGCCAAGGTAAAATAAATCCCCATAAAATATATATGAGCATGTAATCCCGCCGTTCAGTTTTTTAAATGGTTATATTTTAACCTTTTTCTTATGCAATTAAACTGTCATTTAATATTATTTGTTTTGCTTATGTAAAAAGATAAATCCCAAAATACAAAGGATAATATGCTTACAATAATGATACAAAGTAATTCCATTTAGAAAAGCCTTCCATCGTTTCTATTTCCTTTTGTCTTTTCATAACACATATTGTTTTTATTTTGCTCGGCAGATATACTACTGAAAGACAAACTTGATGATTAAAATAAAAAAGAAAACCTCGATCTAAAGGTTCTCTTTTTTTTGGGAAATAATTTAGGTGATATTGGCAAAGAAGATCCGCTCAATACAATATATGAAATTAAAAGCAAATAGATTAGATTTTCTACCTAATCACTGTTCTAAATTTGAAAATTTATTGATTAGTTTTTATCCCCAGGAACACTTAAAGCTGATTCCCTCACAACTCCATTTTCAATTCTCAATGCGATCGTTCCAATCCATCTATCCATATTAGGCACCATTTCAGCACCTTCCAGCTGACAAGAAAAGCACCTTATATGAACCGAATCCTTAGAATCCTTACTGATCACTGGGCAAGCGAGAAGATTCCCAAGCCGTTTTAGTGCAGCTTCTTTTTCCATGCCAACTATTTCTTGTTTGATGATTGATTCGTAGTAGTTCTTTAGTGGGAACATTTAATCACCTAGTTGTATATTTTCTTCTCTATCATCTATCTTGTTATTATCTTGCAAATTCGTCACTAGAAGTATAATAGCAGTTAACATGTGTAAAATCATCCCTAAAAAAGGAATCCATCCTAATAGGCACGTTATAATTCCAAACTTACTTCCAATAAGTTTTAACCCTCTATTACCAGAAGCCACAATTGCAATTATGTGAAGTACTAACATAATTAGTAATGCTGAATAGTGGCTACTTATTACTACTAAGCCTCCGATTAAAGGAATCGCTAAAATACACTCACAAACTAGAGTAAGCCATCTCCAACCCATATAAAAACCCCATTTCAAAATATTTCTTAATAAAATATGTATATTCTATTTAAGTACAATCTTTCCTTTAAATGAAAAAGAGTGTATCTACACAAAAATATATTCTACTTTCCCTCAAGTGTACTGGCAATTTTCCACCTTTTTAGGCATACTGTGAAACATACGGAGATGTTTCAAGGCATGTCCAATAAAAGAAAAGAGGGCCTATCTTAATGGTAGGTCCTTTTATTCGTCTAGACTCCAAATGTCTTCTACTTTTAGATCAAAAAATTTTGCTATTTTAAGAGCTGTTTCAATATCTACCTTTTGTTTACCTTTTACAATTTTACTAATTGAAGCATCGCTAACATCTAGGAATTCTGCTAATTTTGTTGCGTAAATATTCCGTTCTGCAAATATAACTTTTAGGTTGTTTTTCAAATAAATCACCTCTATAAAACATTTCCACAAAGTATAAATATTTCCTGTTAGTAAAAATTTTTCTTGGTACAGGCAAAAGTGTCAGACATTTGTCATACACTTTATTAAACAACCGAGAGGAGGAAGAAAATGAAACTTGTAAAGCTAGATTTAGGGTACGGCTATACAAAAGGAGCGTGTGAAAAACAATCTATCAAGTTTCAATCTGTAATAGGTGAGGGAAAGGAACTATTTGAGGGGCAATTTAAAGAAGGTGATTTAATTTATGATAATAAATACTTCATTGGAGATTTAGCAGTTCGTCAAAGTGATGTGTGTTATTTTTCAAAACGTGAAAATAAAGCTGAAGCAGTAACAACTGAAATTTTAGCTAAAGCAGCATTAGGTGTTTTAAATCCTCATTCAGACTCATTATTAGTTACTGGTCTACCTGTTGATTTCTACTTTCAACAAAAAGAGCATTTTAGTAACTTCTTATTAAAATTAAATGAAGCTTCAACGTATGAAATTAATTTATTTGATCAGTCAATAGTAGCTAAACCTTTTATTCATCAATTTAAAATTGTTCCACAACCTTTAGGAAGTGCAATGGATTATTTGTTAGATGATAAAGGAAACATTGCAGTTCCGGAAGCAAAGCAAAGAATACTGATTGTAGATATTGGCTTTTACACTTTAGATATGTTGATTCTAAATGCAATGGAAATAGATAAAAAGAGTTATAGTTCAAATGAATTGGGTGTTTCAGTTGCGTATCGATATTTACAAAAATTAATTAGAAACAGTTTCAAACAAAGTCCACAACTGTATGAACTAGACAAAATCGTACTATCTGGAGTGTATGAAGGAAAAGATATTGGACCACTAATAAGAAAGGCATTTGATATTTTGTCGACTCAAATTAATGAAGAAATTGAAAGTTTAAATATGAATTTCCAAAAGATTATTTTAACTGGTGGCGCTGCTAATTTTTTAAACGTTTTATTGCCGAATACAATTACTCTTCCTAATCCTCAATTTGGCAATGTGAGAGGGTATGGAAAGATTGGAAGAAGAGTATGGAAAGAATCATCCTTAGATTAAGAAAAAAGAAAGATGAAGATTTAAGAAAGGCAATTGAAAAATATTTAGCAGATCCACAAAATGAAATGAGTGAATTAATAAGAAATGCTTTAAGAGCTTACTTATTCCAGGAAGAAATTCCAAACAAAAAAGTGGGATTAGTAAATATCCCACATGAAGAAGTTGAAATTGAATTAGATGTAGTTGAAAAATCAGATACTGAAACATTGAACGATTTAGATAAATTATTAAACGACTTCTAATATCCTAAAAAATCCCCAATAGCTTTTAAAACCGCAACAGCAGATCCACCAATAACCATTCCCCAACCTAACTTAACTAATGCTGGCATAAGTATCACTCCTTTACTTTAGTATTTACCGAAGGGAGAAGAAAACACATGGAAATTATTAGTAAGCTTCAAAAAGGAATACATGACGGAATATTTTGGTTAGCAGATAAAACTGGCCACTTTTTAGGTGATCACATTTTACACCATGTTTCAAATGGTGCCACTGGTTATGCAGTCGTTAAAGCAGCTCCATATGTTTTATTAGGCATGAAATTCAGTTTTATAATTATGGGTATAGGTTTTATCTTAATTTGTTTCGGAATGCCTAAAACAGCTATTAAGTGCATTGGCGTAGGTTCGTTATCATATATCATACTTTCGATAATTTAGGAGGGCTTACGATGAAAACAGAAGTGATTAAATTTAGTGATTTTATGGATGGATCTTGGAAGTTACCTAAAGAAAAAAAGAGTGCAATCCCAATGATTGTTGCTCCTATAATTGCTTCATCATTAGCGTTTTCAAGTAAATTAGTATCTGCTGCATCTAACAATATTGTTATTAAAGATGTTATATCTGCTAGTGCTGGGATAGGAGACAGAGTAGCCCATGCGTTTGACCCATTATTTCAAGCTATTTCAGGTTTTGCTTATCCTGCATGTTTCTTTACCATCTCTGCTGGTTGCGTTTTGATTATGATAGGTCAAAAACATAAAGGATTAAACATGATTAAATGGGCTGTAGTAGGATTTATTGGATTACAATTCGCTCCGGGTCTTATGTCGATTGTTATGGAAGTAGGAAAAGCGATTAAGGGGGCTTAAGTATGAAACACTTTCAGCTCATCCCAGATAGTAAATTAACAAATGATAAAGTGGACCATCTCACTCAATCTTTAAACCAATACAAAACACCCTATCAACGTTATAAAGATAAAGAGCAAAATTTCTTCTCATACGAAATCTACATGGAGAAAAATAAAACATCATTCAATCTCACTACAAATAATGGGATGGCAGAACTTGCTGAAAAGTCTCTGCTTTCCTCCTTTCCAAACATCACAGTAAAAGCAGTAGATGATCCACTTAATAAAATTAAACCAATTGCGATGAAAAGCATGGATTATAAGAGTCATTATTTTCTTTCTGTAAAAGTAGATAGAAGAACCGATTGGCTAGTTTACTTATTAGAAACACTCAGTTTAATGAAAAAGAATGAAAAATGCTTAGTTCAAATCCTATGTGTTCCACTTCATTTGGATTGGGGTGTCGGAGTAAAAGAAGGGTATGAGGGTTTTAAAAAAGGGGAGCTTCCTCATAAGTTTCATTTTAATAAGAAGGAAGTGGCAAACTTAACAGCTAAAGGTGTAGCTGGAGTTATATTAGGTGCTCATAATACCATGGTCGAACTAATGGGGTTCACACCAGATAAGCACGATATTTTCGCTTCTGATAGAGCAAGTATATTAACAGATGGAATGTTACGCGCAGAAACGCAACAGAAAGCCAAATACGGAGGATATAACGTTAGGATAAACATTTGTATTGAGTGTGAGGAGAAGCGTAATGCTATCCTAATGAGAGCGATAGAAACGGCCTTTAATGTGTTTGATGGGGATAACAAATTACTTCCAAGTAAAAGAAATATTAAATACTTTGAATCAATGAAAAAAAGAAAAATAGGATTACTGCAATCAAACTATATGAGTAGTTTAGAAGTTTCGAGATTGATGTATCTTCCTGGCTCAACACTACAAGAAAAATATGGATTGGAGAGGATTACTATGTCAGAAACAGTTATTCCTGCAGCAGTTACTAAAGGCGGAATGTTATTAGGTTCAAACACTTATAAAGGAACAGAAACTAATATTTATATGCCCGTTAAAAATCATGATGAATTATGTTTACCTTATTGCGCTATTGGCGGAATGGGGCAAGGGAAAACAAATGGGTATGGAGCTAATAAATTAGTTGAAGCTGTACGAAATGGATTTGGTGCATTAATAATAGATCCTGCTAAAAAAGAAGTAACAGAGCAAATTACAAAAGTTCTTAAACCAGAGGAATACGAAATTATTAATATCAAAGAGTTAAAACCTTCATTTGATTGGTGCGAAGCTAAGTACAGCGAGGATAGTAAAACGATTATCCAAGATACAGTGTTATCATTCTTTGAAGACACTCTAGAGGATACAGTCCAAACTGAAAGGTATTTAAGAGCTTTTGTCATTGCTATGAGAACCACTAAGATGAGTGAGCTATTTAAGATTATGGAAGACAAAAAGTATTTGAAAGATGCAATTAAAAGAATGCCAGAAGGACTTCATAAAATCACTTTAGAACAATATGAAAATGAAAAAGATGGCATGAGAATGAAAATAGTAAGACCAATTTACAATCGATTAGATATGATTATGGGCGATCCGTTTCTAAACGAATGCTTCCAAGGTGAAAATGAATTAGATTTTGTAAAAATTCTCTGTCAGAAAAAAGCTTTTGTTATTGATGTAAGTAAAATGGATGGATTAACACCTAAACAAATTAATATTATTGGTAATTTACTAATGACTAAGATTAATTTAGCCATGCAGATGAGAAAAAAAGAAGATCAATTACCATTCTTTGTAATAATCGATGAGCCGCACCAATTTAATAGAAGTGCTACTTTGTGGAAAAGCATGGCGGTAGAGAGTAGAAAATGGCGAGTTAGTTTTACATGGTTATTCCACTATTGGGAACAGATTCATAAAGATGCTAGGTTAGCAATTAAAAACGCTTTGCCACATTATCATCTTTACCCGACATCAAAAGAGACTTGGAAAGCATTTTTAGAAGAAGTTGCTCCATTTAATTTAGAGGAATGTATGAAGTTAAAAAGATTTCATGCAATTAATATTTTAAGAACTGGTGGAGAGAATACAGTTCCGTTTGTTGCAAATATGGCATTACCTCCTGTAGAAAGGTTAAAAAAAGAGACTCCTGTACTTTAGGAGTCTCATGATACCATCGGTGATACCGTTTTTCTTTTTCGTTCAACTATTTAACCATCTATATACTTGCGAAAACCTTGATTTAATGCGGTTTCGTCATTGCTATTCGCATAGTAATAGTCGAGATGGAAGGTTCAATTGGTTAATCCATTGAATAAAGATAAACCCTGTTGCCAATTGGTAGCAGGGTTTTTTTGAGGATAAATTTTATCTTAAATGAAGTAATAGGAAAAGAACCATTGGATGCATTTGTTTTGTTTTCAGTGGTTCTTTTAGTCGTGTTAATAATTGAAAGAATCATGTCGAGTTCTGTTAAAAGTCCTCGAATTGTTAGCATTTTATGAGAATATTGACCTTAAAATAACACGCCTTCATACGATTGAGAGACATAATAATTATCTATATAATTCGAATTGTATGAAAAATTGAATGGAAGTAATTTCAATTAGAAATAGCTAAGCTTCAAAAGAAGTAATTAGTAACCGGCAATTTCAAATTGAGCCATTCAATTTTCCTCATCATTATTTTTATTATCGAGGAGTGGATTGAAAGGATGAAAAAGAAATTAAAAAAAGTTTCAACCGTTGCTCTAGGAGTAGGATTAGCTTCTAGCAGTTTACTAGCTTCATATTTGAGTACCTCTTCTAAAGTCCATGCAACTACGACAACTCAAAAAGTTATAATCAGCAATTCACCACTAGAAAATTCATCTAGAAGTTTGAATCAATCAGAGAAATTACTTAATAATTTAACTCCTGAGCAAAAGAAAGCTCTAGTAAGCTTACAATCAATTAACGATACGGGCTTACACTTAGCACCAAATATTGACAAAAATAGTTCAGAGGAAATCTCCATCATTGTTGAATTTAAACAACCTACATCAAAAGCCGCTGTATTAGAAGCAGCAACAGAAGGTAAAGTTTTAGACGAAAAAGAAGCAGATCAACTAGTAAATGATTCACATGCTTCTTTTAAAAATGATTTAGCAAAAGTATTTTCAGCAAGTGGAGCTAAGAAAGCCTCTACATACAAAGTGAATCGTACGTTTAAAACAACATTTAATGGTGTTTCGATGAAACTGCCTGCAAATCAAGTTGAAAACTTACTAAAATCCGAAACTGTTAAAGCGGTTTATAGTGATGTAGAAATTAATGCAGAACCGGCAGTTCAGACTAAAGATATTGCTCCAGAACAGATGGGGTTGGGAATGGCTGATGAGCGCTCTTATTTACAAGTGGACAAGTTACATGCTGAAGGTCATACAGGTAAAGGAATTAAAGTTGGAATTTTAGATACTGGTATGGATTATAACCATCCGGATTTAAAAGGAGCCTTTAAAGGTGGATACGACTTTGTAGATAATGATAATGATCCAATGGAAACGACATACGAAGATTGGAAGAAATCAGGAAAGGTAGAAAAAAACTCAAGTGGTAATACATATTACACTGAACACGGTACGCACGTTTCAGGAACAATTGGCGGTCGAGGTGCAAATAACAGTAAATATGCAACAACAGGTATTGCCCCGGGTGCTGATTTATATGCATATCGTGTATTAGGTCCATATGGATCGGGTGTAACTAATGGAATTATCGCTGCACTTGATAAAGCGACTGAGGATGGTATGGACGTTATTAATATGTCATTGGGCTCCGCTACAAATAATCCGATGGATGTTTTAAGTATAGCGGTAAATAATGCTGTATTAAATGGGGTCACAGCAGTTTTATCTGCAGGTAATTCTGGTGATGGGATGTATACGTTAGGTACGCCAGGTGCTGCGGCATTAGCAATTACTGTTGGTGCAAGTGATGTACCTCTTACTGTGGCAAACTATAAAGGGACAATAGACACAGTCACAGCAGATTTACGTGCAATGGCGCTTGGGTATAAAGATGATATCAAAAACCTAAAAGGACGATTGCTTCCAGTTGTTTATGCAGGAATGGGCGCAGCAGCTGATTTTACAGGAAAAGATGTAAAAGGAAAAATTGCTCTAATAAGCCGTGGGAATAATATTCCACTTGTTGATAAAATTACGGCTGCAAAAAATAATGGTGCAACTGCGGTGCTTTTATTCAATGATAATGCAGCAGAGGGACATATTCCTGCTTATTTAGCTGAAGGACAAAATTACATTCCAACATTTTCATTAAGCAATGTGGACGGATTAGCATTAAAAGAGAAGGTAGATGCTGGTAAAACTAGTTTCACTTTTGGTGAGATGAAGGAACTAAAAACCCAAGGTGATAATTTGGCTACATTTAGCTCTAGAGGACCTAGCCTAACTAATTATGATATAAAACCAGAAGTAGTTGCACCTGGAGTGACGATGATGTCTACGGTTCCATCTGATGTGGTAAACGGTGATAAAGGAGATAATTATGATAATGCTTATGCACGCTTATCAGGCACATCAATGGCATCTCCAGTTGTTGCTGGTATATCTGCACTTTTACTAGAATCAAATCCTAATTTACAGCCATCTGACGTTAAAAGTATTTTAATGAATACTGCAGATTCATTAAGCAAACCATATAGTGTTTTTGAGCAAGGCGCAGGACGTGTGGATCCATATGAGGCGATTCATTCAACTATAGAAATTACAGTTAAAGATAAAACAAATACGATTGAAAATGGAGAAACGAAAGTAATTAATGAAGAAACAGGTGGACTTAGTTTCGGGAGAGCAGTTTTAACAGGAAAAGACATATCAGATTCGCGTTCCGTAAAGATTAGTAACAACGGGGAAAAAGCTAAAACATTTGATGTAAAAGTACAATATCAAACAGATTTAAGAGGATCAAAAGACGCAGAGAAAAACGGAGTTAAGGTTCTAACTGAAAATTCTATAAAAGTAAAAGGGAATAGTAGTAAAAAAACATCCGTGTTTTTATCGATTCCAAAAACCGCCGAAACAGGCATCTATGAAGGCTATGTAATCTATACTAACAAGAATAACCCAGCGGAAGTGTACCAAGTACCGTTTGGTGTAGCATATGAAGAAAACAAATTTGAAGCATTCGACATTTTAGGAACGCATGCAATTGCTGCAAACTCCACTTTTGATCAAAGTGTATTTTCAGTAAGCGGTTTTTTTGTGAACTTTAAATTAAAAGGACATGTAAAACGAATTGATTTCTTATATTTGGATCCAAAAACTGACAAAATCTTGGGACATTCAGGGTATGTTAGTGGAACTGGCCTAAATCCCAATACAAGCTATAATACGGCAAACCTAGGGTTTAGTACACCATTTACAGGTGATCAAAGTAAGCCGTTTTCTTCTGACCCTGGATATATGTCATCTCAATTTGATCATTTTACAGAATTTATTAAACATGGAAACTATAAATTTAGGGCAATTGCAACAGATGATCAAGGGAATACATTTAATTCAGACACTTATTTATTTGTAGATAATACTGCGCCAAAATTTAATATCACTTCTCTTCCTCATGGTGTTTACGAATATGAAGATGGACAAAAATCAGTTCTAGTTACGGGATCAATTGACGAAGACAATATTAAAGCGATGAATGAATATGGCTTTGCTAAGGATCAAACTGCAAATAAAGTAGCGTTTTATTATAATAGAGATTTACTAAAACCAGACAAAACAGCAAATACTGCAAATGGTAATGTTCCTTTAAATCCAGATGGTACGTTTAATGCGATGATGCCAATTGATGATACGATCCCAATTCTTCCAGTTCGTTTCTTTGGTGTAGGTGTATCAAGTGCAGTTGATTATCCGAACGCACAAGTAACCTATTTTGTAAAAAAAGGAACTCAATACGTAGCTGCTAAGCCAGATTATGTTAACCCAACGATGGGAGAGACAGTTACTTACACACTAACAGCAAATAATGTTAAAAATTTAAATGATCAAACATTTACTTTTGATTATTTAGGGAAAAATTTTGAAATAGAAAGTGTATCTGTTCGTCCGGAATTGCTGAAAAAATCATCTAACGTACAGTTAGAACATAAAGAATTAGTTAGTAATGGAGAGCTGAATAAACATAAGATACATGTAGCAATAAATAATCCAGATGGCATAACTGAAACAACTCCAATGGTAGACGTTAAAGTAAAAGTAAAGAATGAAGAGTATTATGAAGGGATTTTACAATTACAAAATCTTACTTCTACTTATGTAAATACAGATAAAGCGGAAATTTCGGTACCTAGTTTATCGGTAGAATCTTATGTGAAACCATCGTTCTCACAATTAACATTTTCTCCTATTGCTGAAGGATTACATTACACGTTTGTTGGAAACCACGTAGACATGAGGGATTATACAAATATAGGTGCGACTGCATATGTTACCGATTCTAATAACAAAGTATACAATGGTTCTGTAGTTTCTAATCCTGTTACATCATCTATTTATGGGACATACCTATGGCCTAAAGCAACAATTAAGCTGCCTGTCACAAATAAAGAAATGATGTTCACTATTCATGTGCCAGGTCATTTTAAATATAGTAGACCAATTACATTGTTTAAACAAGCGGGTGATCAGTATCGTGGTGAATTGAACAATATGTATGGTGAAGTCCAATTAGAAGCCGGGGATGTGAACGGTGACCAAGTTGTTGACGTTATGGATGCAATTTATATGCAAACATATTGGGGTACGAATAAGCGTGCTACGGATATTAATTTTGATGGCAAGGTTGATCTGACCGACTTTGCGTTTATTGAAAAAAATTACAAGTTAAAAAATCCATCAATGACGAAAGCACCAGAACCTAAATTAAAATATAAGGGTATGACAATAGACAAAATAAAAGCAGAATTAGAGAAAATGGAATAGTATTTATTTTAGAAACAAACATGTTTAAACTTTTATGTTAGGACCCTACAGCTTAAAAGCATGGCAATCTTGCCGTGCTTTTTCTATTTTCATTGCTTTATGGTAATTTTTACGAATTTTCTAGTTTGAAAGATTAAAATGGTATTTAATAAATTAAATTAGTTAATTTATGGTAAAATTTACTTGGCAAGAAAATAGATTTGTAAAAAACATAATTTGGAGGATGTTTTTATGAATTTTAACCTAAAAGAAGCAATTGAAGTTTTAGAAAGAACACCCAAATCATTAGAATCATTTTTATCTGGTTTATCTCAATCTTGGTTAAACTGCAATGAAGGTGAGGGAACGTGGGATGCATCTGAGGTAATTGATCATTTAATTGAGTGTGAAAAAACAAATTGGATTCCGAGGTTAAATTGCATCTTATATAAAGAAGGTAACAGCCACTTTCCTCCGTTCGATCGTTTTTCGCATTTAAATGAAAAACATGAGAAATCAATCGAAGAAAGACTACTTGAATTCAAGAATGTAAGAACAGAAAATATAATTAAACTACAATTATTAGTTGATTCGAAAGAACATCTAGAGTTAGAAGGGATTCATCCAGAGTTTGGGCAAGTTAAGTTAAGAGAATTACTGTCTACTTGGGTCGTGCATGATTTAACTCATATCACACAAATTGCTAGGGTAATGGCAAAAAGATACAAAACTGACGTAGGACCATGGATTGCAAATTTGAGTGTTTTAAAATAAGTTAAGAGTTCTATTTGAAATATCAAGTAGTCAATAGTTAAAAAGTTACTAAGTGTTTTTTTGATGTTAAATTAGTAATCTTTTGATGATGTTATTTATTTGTTTTAATAGAGAACTTGTTAGTGTATACCGAAAAACTTTAATAATTGTTCTTTTTCAGAATATAAAATATTAAAATGCTAATTGTTTTAAGAACAAATGCAAATATTAGTTTATAAGTAGTGGATTTATCGATATTATCAAAATAACCGTGTATTGAAATTCAATTTTTTCTCTAAGTAAAGGGGATAAATAGGGTTCTTAATTGCATATTTTTTTATTTTGAAGAAGTTGATTGGAACGGAGGGGTTCTCGACTCCTATGGGATATGCGGGAAGGCTGAGACCCCGCAGGCATTTCGAGGCCGCTGAAAAACTACATGATTTTTGAAAATGTTCAATTCCCTAAATTTCCCATCCCCACTTTCATCTCTAAAATGGGATGTAAAATAGATTATCATTCCCACTTTAGCTATAAAAAACAAGGTTTTTATGGGAATTGATTTTTCCGAAAAAGTAATTTTTAACCAAAATTTACTTTTTCAGTGGCCTAGGCATTGCCGAGGAGGCTCAGGTCTCGCCCCATGGAAAGCGAGAAACCTGTAGTGGAAATCAACATCATCCGGCTTCCCTCACAGTGAGAAATATCACTCCTCATTTGACAAGTTTTTTTCCAACAGAGTGACTCGGAGATATCCGAGTTTTTTTATGCTAAACTAGTATTTAAAACATAGAGAAAAGTATATTTTTACATATTGAAGGAGAGAAGTTAGGTTGGATATCGTTCTACAAATTCTTATTTTAGTCAGTATAGGACTAGCTGCAGGAACAGTCGGTTCATTGATCGGATTAGGCGGGGGCATTATTATTGTGCCAATGCTGCTTAATATTGATCACTTTTTATCTGCTTTTTCGACTGTGCCGATTCATGTTGCGGTTGGAACTTCACTGATTACAATTGTGTTTTCTTCGCTCTCATCCACCCTTTCGTATCATAAGCAAAAACGAATTGATTATAAGAGTGGTATTTTATTTTTAATTGGTAGTGTTCCAGGTAGTTTATTAGGTACATATATCAATTCGCTTTTAAATACAGAGCGGTTTACGTTATTTTTTGGAATATTTTTAATCTGTATTTCAATCTTTCTATTTATTTCATCTAAATTAAATAAAAAATCGAAGGAAGTACATAAAGGGATTATACGTACATATACAAATGATGAGGGCGAAGCATATACATATAGTTATAGTCTATCACTCGCAATTTCATTATCGATTTGTGTTGGGATCATTTCAGGATTATTCGGAATTGGTGGAGGGATATTATTAGTCCCAATGATGGCATTTTTATTCGGTTTTCCTCCTCAATTGGCCGTTGCCACGTCAATGTTTGTTGTAATGTTTACAACTCTTGGAAGTTCAATTTCATATATTACTTTAGGAGAAGTAAATTTTTATTACATCCTTTTACTTATACCAGGTGCATGGTTTGGTGGAAAGATTGGGGCATTTATTAATCAAAAATTAAAAACTGAAACGATTGCACTAATTTT
This sequence comes from Bacillus sp. AFS002410, assembly GCF_002556365.1. Lineage (NCBI taxonomy): Bacteria > Bacillati > Bacillota > Bacilli > Caryophanales > Bacillaceae > Bacillus > Bacillus sp. AFS002410. The sequence continues at coordinate 37,307 of NZ_NUEU01000020.1, read as the reverse complement.
GAGGGTAGTTGTGTTATTATATGGAATAAAATTAATTATAGAAAATATTTAGATTAGGGATGGTGGAACAATGGAACCAAGTCAGACAATAAATATTCGATTGTTCCATACAAATGATATTCACAGCCACTTTGAAACGTGGCCAACAATTGTCGGTTTGCTTAAGTCTAAAAGAGAACTAGCTAAAGGAAAAGGCGAGGCGACACTTACTTTTGATATTGGCGATTTCGTTGATCGTTTTCATCCAATTTCGGAGGCGACATTAGGCAAGGGGAATGTGGAGCTTTTAAATGCTGCTCAATTTGATGCCGTTACAATAGGGAACAATGAAGGGATTACTTTATCTAAAGGTGAACTTTTAAATCTTTACGCGGATGCAAAATTTGAGGTGTTGCTAGGTAATTTAACAATCTCAGATGTAGATACTAAGAGTTTTAGTAAACCTTATAAAATATATGAAAAAAGTGGAGTAAAGATTGGTGTAATTGGATTAACAGTAGCTTATCCTGTGTTTTATGAAACTTTAGGTTGGAGTATAAAAGATCCATTCGAAGCGTTGAATGAAATTCTCCCAATTGTAAGAGAACAATCAGATCTAGTTATTATACTTTCTCATTTAGGTATGAGGGATGATCAGAGAATCGCCGAGCAATTTTCGGGAGTTGATATTATTTTAGGCGCACATACTCATCATTTATTTCCAAATGGTGAATATGCTGGGGAAACTTTACTTTGTGGCACGGGTAAACATGGTAACTATTTAGGCGAAGTTTTAATTACTTTAAATAAAGAGTCGAAAAGTATAATAAATACTGAAGCTTCTGTTACTGAAGTACATAAAGAACCTAAATATTATCAAGATGAAACGACGAAAGTAGTGTTGGCTAATTTAATGAGGTTAAGTGGGGAAATTTTAAGTGAACCTGTGACACAGCTAACGAGTAACATGAATGTGAATTGGTTTAAAGATAGTCCATTGCCGAAATTATTAGCAAGTGCTCTTCGACAATGGACTAAGGCGGATGTAAGTATACTGAATTCAGGTATTTTGCTTGATGGATTAGCACAAGGTCATGTTAATAAGGGCGACATTCATCGGATATGCCCGCACCCAATTAATCCTTGTGTTGTCCATTTATCTGGCAAGGAATTACTTGAAGCTTTAAATCGTTGTGAAGATAAAGAGTTAACTCATTTGAAGATGAAGGGCTTTGGTTTTAGAGGGAAAGTAATTGGAAGAATGGTCTACGATGGAATCATGATTGTTGATCGTGATAAGAAGAGGCACTTCAATCAAGAAGATATCTTCATAAATGGAGAAGGATTAGATTTAAAACGCAAATATATAATCGGAACTTTGGATCTGTTTACTTTTGGTCATTTAATTCCGCAAATCCGTGATGCCGATCATAAAAGATTTTTCATGCCAGAATTTATTCGAGATGTATTATTTTGGGCTTTAAAAAGTGTATAAAATTTATCAAGATTAGACAGGCTTCAAATTCGTTTTTTTCTCATATTTTAGAATGAGAAAGGAGCGTTGAACTTGATCAATTTAAGCCCAATTACAATCGATAATCATACATTTAATGCTGTTACAGTCTTACTGCCAAAAACTACTTTATTGGTCGTCATGAATGACAACGGTTATATAATGTGTGGAGCATTAGATGTAGCTTTATTGAATGATAGATTACGCGATCGCAAAATTATTGCTGGCCGTGCAGTTGGCGTAAAAACAATAGAAGAATTATTAAATGCGCCTTTGGAGTCAGTTACGATTGAAGCTGAGAAATTCGGCATTCAAAAAGGAATGATTGGAAGAGACGCGTTATTAAAAATGGTATAAAAAGCCACTAAATTTTAGTGGCTTTTAGTATGTAGACAAGTACAAATAAATTTGATTTTCCATACTGTTGAGAAAAGAACAAAAAGAATCAATGTATTAACTGTTACGGTGCGCCATATATTTAATTAAAAAGTAGTCCAGGGAGAAATCTATGAGAGTTGTCGAAACATCAACACTTGTTCCGGGTATGATTTTAAGAAAACCAATATACAATGAACATGGAAACAAAGTCGTTAGTGCGAATATTCCTTTAACGGAAAAGATGATTAAGCGGTTACATGAATTAAATGTACTATACGCATTTGTACATGCTCTAAAATCAGAAAGCATAAAAACAGAGACTGCAATTTCAGACGAAATGCACGTTGAAAATATAAAAAAAATAAATGACACTTTCGTTAAATTCAAAAACGAAGCACACTATCTAAATTGGCTTTCATTAGAAAAGGTTGCACCTAAACTTAAAGGTAGAATAGAATCATTTCTAAATGAATTAATACTTAATAAAGATGTTCTAGCTTTATTGTCGAGCGTATTATTGTATGATGAAAACATATTTGCACATTCATTAAATGTAACGCTATATTCATTAGCAATTGGAATTAAGTTAGAACTAAATACAAGCGAGCTTGATTTACTAGGATTAGGTGCTCTTTTACATGATGTTGGAAAAATAGCTGTTCCAAAAAAAGTCTTAAATAAACCGGACCGTTTGACTGAAGAAGAATATGAGTTAATTAAACAACATACATTTGCAGGATACGAATTGTTACGGGATACAATAAATCTTCATCCAATAGTTGCACAGTGTGCAATACAACATCATGAAAGGATCAACGGAAGTGGTTATCCAAAAGGTATTTCTGGCAAGGATATACACCTATTTTCAAAAATAATTGCGGTTGCTGACTTTTATGATGCTGTTACTTCAAACAGAGTTTATAGACAAGCAATGCTACCGAGTGAAGGATTAAATCTTTTAAATAGCGGTATTGATAAATTATTTGATGCTAAATTAGTCGGGATATTTAAAGATTTACTAACGATCTATCCGACCGGATTAAATGTAAAGTTAAGTGATGGAAGAAGTGGGATTGTTACAAGACAAAACGAGGCAGTTACAGATCGTCCAATAATTCGAATTAGTGAAGAAAACAGTAAAAAGTTAAGTATTCCTTACGAAGTGAATCTAATGTATGAATTAAGTTTGATAATTATCGAATGTGATCAAACGTTAAAACAAAGAGTTTATCAATAATCGAGATGTTTCAATGAAATAGTTGGAACATCTTTTTTTGTGCTCTAAATACTATAAGAATGAACAGGCAGTGACATGCATACCCATTAGTAAGGGGGCATGGATACAATGAAAAAATTTAAGTATAGACGTGTTCCAAAGAAAAAAATTTTTGTTTCAAAGAATAAATCATTAGTTGGTTTTAAATTAGGACCTACTCAAATTTTTCAATCAATAAATAAAGTACTCCCTAATAAATATGTTGTGATTAGCATTGTCTTTTTAATCTTCTCTATCTATTCATTTTGGAAAATTGATAAAATGTTCTCACCTACAATTTTAAAGTATTCTGAGAAACAAACGAGACGAATTGCCTCTTCAATTGTAAACGAAGCATATGAATCTGTTTCTAAGGAATTAAAGGGACAGGATATTATCGTTAGAGATGTAGATGGAAATGGAAAAGAAGTGATTAGTACGAATACATATTTAATCAATAAAATTATTGGTTCTACTACACGACATGTTGAAGAAAACATACGTAGAGTTGAAAATGGGGATCTTTCATTTTTATCCTTATCGAGTGCAGAAAAGAAAAAAATGAAGACAGACCATGACGGACTCTATTTAAAGGTTCCAATAGGTGTCGTTACAAATACAGTACTATTAGGTAAACTCGGACCTACCATTCCGGTGCGCTTTTCTGTAGTAGGCGATACGGTAGCAAATGTTTCGCAGAAAGTTAAGCCTTTTGGATTTAATAATTCTGTAGTTGAAATTATTATGAATGTGGAAGTAAACATGAATGTAATTATTCCATTTAGTACAAAATCAACAAAGGTTAAAGTTGAAGTACCGATTGCTACTGAAATTATTGATGGAGAAGTACCAAATTATATTCCATTTACACCGAATACAAAACAAATACCGTCAATAACAAATGGAAAAAAATAAACTATTCAAAAGAGCGTAAGGGTGTCCTAAAAGGTCAGAGGATCTGACTATTGGATGCCCTTTATTCACGTTCCACATGCTTACTTTCAATAAAAAGAGGATGCCCATAAAAAAATAATTATGGGACAGCCTCTTTTTATGTTATTTTTTATTTCTATTTTGTCTTTCCCACAGTCGAAGTCTAGGATATGGATCATAAGACCATTCACCATAGCCGTTATCTTTGTATATGCCATAATGTAGATGAGGTGGGAACTTCCCTGATGTGCCAGGAGGTCCATAGCCAGTACTTCCAACATAGCCAATTAGTGTACCAGGCTCAACTATTTGCCCCCTTTGAATATCTTTATTAAAACCACCTAAGTGAGCGTAGTAATGATAGTTATTATTTAAGTCTCGAATTCCGATTCTCCATCCTCCAATTCGATTCCAACCTTTTGTTTCAATAACTCCATAGCAGGTTGATCTCACTGGCGTCCCATAATTTGCGAATATATCGGTCCCTTCGTGAACTCTTCGTCCACCGAAACTTCGAGGAGCACCCCAAGTACTACGGTAACTATGTGTACTGTTAATTGGTAATGGGAAAGCATTTCCTTCAATATTTAATTTTCCAAAGTATTGATATATTCGGGCATACTCATCGATCATATCAACAGTTATTGCTCTTTGGTAATAATCCCAAAGCATCATTCGAATATATTGTCTTGTTGGTCCGTAGAAATGTAAACGATGAATAAAAGTGTATAAGATATCCTCATCATCCTCTACTGATGCTTTACCATCATTATTTCCATCTAAACCAATCCCACTAAATAAATGAATAGTAGGAGCGTAAGTGTCTTTCTTAACTGGATTTGAAAGTCCGCTCCAATCCTCAGGCTTAATATAGATTGAAAGGACTCCATTTTCACGTTTTGGTATATCTCTTCTTACACTTCGTACATTTCGTTCATATGTATCGATAGCCGCAAAATAATACCAAGGAATAAAGGTTAGTGTTTCACCTTTTTTATATAAGGCCATTCGTTCTTTATTTAGCTCGGCTTGATCAATTTCTTCTGCATTTGTAAATGATGGTACTATGAAGATAACCACCATACAAAAAAGTACAATTATTTTTTTCAAAACCATCATCCTTTAAATTGATTTATATTTATAGTTTGGTTAAAGGAGCAACTTTCATAAATGGAAATTATAGGGATAATCAAACGAAAGTTTTTCATATCGACGAAAAATGTAGTAATATATATACTATTGGAAGTAAAAATGAAATAAGTCGTTAACGAATAAACGTTGGAGGAATTTCAAATGGCATCAAAAAAGGAAGAATATTTGAGAAAGCCAGAGTGGCTAAAAATAAAGTTAAATACAAATGAATCATACACAGAATTAAAGAAAATGATGCGTTCAAAAAATCTTCATACTGTTTGTGAAGAAGCTCGTTGTCCAAATATCCATGAGTGTTGGGCAGTTAGAAAAACAGCAACATTCATGATTTTAGGTGCGGTTTGTACACGTGCTTGTCGTTTTTGTGCTGTAAAAACTGGCTTACCAACTGAACTTGATTTACAAGAGCCAGTACGTGTAGCTGAATCAGTAACACAAATGAACTTAAAGCACGTTGTAATTACAGCGGTTGCTCGTGATGATTTAAGAGATGGTGGAGCAGCTGTATTTGCTGAAACAGTTAAAGAAGTTAGAAAAGCGAATCCATTTACTACAATCGAAGTTTTACCTTCTGATATGGGTGGGAAATTTGAAAACCTTAAAATGTTAATGGATGCAAAACCAGATATTATGAATCACAATATTGAAACGGTTAGAGAGTTAACACCACGTGTTCGTGCAAGAGCTACGTATGACAGATCACTTGAATTTTTACGTAGAGCAAAAGAGATTAACCCTAGCATTCCTACAAAATCGAGCATCATGCTTGGTCTTGGTGAAACAAATGAACAAATTTACGAAGCAATGGATGATTTACGTGCAGCAGGTGTAAATATCATTACTTTAGGTCAATACTTACAACCAACAAAAACACATTTAACTGTAAAGAAATATTATACTCCTGACGAGTTTGCAGCACTGAAAGAAATAGCATTAGGAAAAGGCTTCTCGCATTGTGAAGCTGGACCATTAGTTCGTTCTTCATATCATGCTGACGAACAAGTAGAGGCAGCTAAACAAGCATAATAATAAAGCACTAGCAATTTATGCTAGTGCTTTATTCATTATTTTGAAATTTGATCAAAATGCATGCTTTGTTTACTTATGTCAAAGCCGTCAGCCAGTTCTTGTATATTTTGTTCTAATTGTCCATCATTAAGTTGGCCGTACTTATTTAAATCCTCGATACTATTTATATTTTTCATTGAATTAGAAGTATAGATATGATAATAAGTAGGTAGTGCAGATTGTGCCGTTTTTTCGACCTGTGATTTAATTAGTGCTTTATCTCCAGTTGCTCGATAAGCAATCAAAACTTCTTGGTCTGTCACTAATGTAGCTGCATCATCTATATCTGGTAACTTTACAACTAAATATGAGATGAATTTTGATACTTCTTGTTTATCAATTGTTAGTGTATAATCACCATCTTTACCTAAAACATCTTGCTTTTGTAGTCTAGAAAAGCCATAATCTTTGTAAGAGTTATTTGACATTTTAGCGTTTACATCACCTAAGTCCATTGGCTTTGTATTTAATTGTTTAGGTGTTGGATTTGATCGATGTTCACTTTGATATGTTACGTCTTGATAATCTAATTGTCTTGATTTACTTGGACCTAATGAACAGCCAGTTAATAAAAATAAAGTTAACAAACAAACTAAATATTTTCGCATATTAATACCACCTTTTAATAATCAATGTAAAATTAGTATGCCAAAAATGTTGGTTACATATTTATGGGAGTAAAAGGAAGGAGAATACAATTTGGTTTGCGTACAGAATATTTGTTATGAAATAGTTGAAGATTACCGTGAAGGATTCAATGAAGAAGCCTTTAAAGCTAGATATGCTGAAATCCTGTCAAAATACGATTACATCGTAGGAGACTGGGGCTATGAGCAGCTTAGACTAAGAGGATTTTTTGACGATTCTCAAAAAAATGTCCCTTATGATTCTAAAATCAGCACGTTGCGTGAATATATTTATGAATACTGTAATTTTGGATGTAAATATTTTGTAGTAAAAAAAGTAAAAAACTGATGGCTCTCCATCAGTTTTCTTTATTTTCTAGCTGTGGATAAAATTATTTTTTGATTTTTTTAAACAGTATGAACCTTGTGGATAAGTTTGAATCTTTCAACAAAAATGTGTATAAGTGAGGACTTAATCACAAAAAAAGTGGACAACTTTATAGTTATCCACTTTTTTCTGATTATTTAATAAAAATAGTTTATTTATCCACAAGAAATTAGTAAATGATTTCATTTAAGAAATCTAATAAATCAGCAGCCTTTTCTTCAGAAATTCCAAAAGCAAATTCTAAATATCCTTCTTCTTTTAAATCATCTTGTCCAATAATTGCAAATCGGTTACTTAGCATATCTAAAACGATAACTTTTCCATAATGACGATCTGAATAGATTAAAGCAAGATCATGTCTTTGTTCTTCTCCCATAAAGCTTACAAAACGGGTTTTTGCTTGAGTAGTGTCATCATATAAGAAAAAACGATCAGACATTTTTAATTCCTCCATTATACTAAATTAAGATGATGATGATATTTAATATGTCACACAATTTACGTCTTATTTCTCATTCTAATTGAATGAGCTTCGACTAAATTACTGCATAAAGTTTCCTTCTAGTAATTCACCCGAAGTAACTTTTAAAGCAATATAAAATGCATCATCACACTTTATAAAACATTTTAAATTGCATATAGGGCTATTTTTCTTCATTATTCAAAGGTACTAAACGGGCTTTTATGTTTCAACCTTATAGTACAAATTCATACTTCAAAAATTAACCCGAAAAAATATTCACCTATATAATATAACAAAATTCGGTAAGAAACGCTTTCATTTGTCGATTTTTTTCGAATTTAGCTATAAAATAAATATATGTCCGTAAAATGTAGAAGATAGAATTGAGAAGGAAGTGTACATATGTACTTTGTAAATCGTCAAAACATATTAGATCGAATTGAAGTAATAAACTCAATGCTTGAATTTTATGAGTCAAATAGCCAACCAAAGAATAAAACAGACGAGTTAGCTTTGGAAAGAATGACACATCTATTAATTGACAGTATGTTAGATATTGGTAATACAATGATTGATGGCTTTATAATGAGAGATCCAGGAAGTTATGATGATATTGTCGATATTTTAATGGATGAAAAAGTAATTACTACTTCTATTGGAGATTCAATAAAAAAATTAATTCTGATTCGAAAACATTTATTACAAGACTATACAGTTAAAATTACTGAAAATATAGTAATTACATTAAGTGAAAATATAGAAGCATACAAAGAATTCCCGATTGCGGTTCAAACTTTTTTAGATAAAGAGCTAGGTGTAATCAATGCTTTTAGTAGCGATGAAGAAAAATAAATTATAGTTTGTTTACATTCTTTCGAAGTGAACAGTCTGACTAGTAAGGAGTGTCAAAATGAAACAATATAAAGGATACTTGATCGACTTAGATGGTACTATGTATCGTGGAGAGGAACAAATAGAAGAGGCGAGTCATTTTATTAAGGCTCTGAAGGAAAAAAATATTCCTTATCTTTTTGTAACAAATAACTCTACACGTAGACCAGAACAGGTAGCCGATAAACTTAATTCGTTCAATATACCAACTACAAAAGAACAAGTATTTACAACAAGCAATGCAACGGCAAACTTCATAAAAGAGAAAAAAGCAGATGCAACTGTTTATATGATTGGTGAAGAGGGCTTAGAATTTGCTTTAGAAGAAGTTGGTTTGACAATTACAGATGAGAATCCTGATTTTGTTATTAGTGGTCTAGATCGAGATATTAATTATGAGAAATTAGCTAAAGCATGTATCGCGGTAAGAAATGGAGCTACGTTTATCTCAACGAATGGTGATATCGCTATTCCTACTGAAAGAGGTTTATTACCAGGAAACGGTTCATTAACTTCCGTAATCGCTGTATCGACTACAGTAAAACCAATTTTTATAGGGAAGCCAGAAGCAATCATTATGGAGCAAGCATTAAAAGTATTAGGAGTTGCTAAAGAGGATACTTTAATGATTGGGGATTACTATGATACTGACATCATGGCAGGGATCAATACTGGTGTGGACACATTAATTGTTCATACTGGTGTTACGACTAGAGAGATGCTTTCAAATTACGAAAAGCAACCTACATATTCAGTAGATTCATTAGAAGAGTGGATTAAATACATTTAATACTATAAAAAGGACTCATAAGTAATTAGCTTATGAGCCCTTTTTTTATTCATCCCCAGCTTTAAGTTGATCAGCTTTTTTATGCGCTGCGCGATGCGCAAGACGACTAGATGCAGCAGCTGCAATAGCTCCAACAATATCATCTAAAAACGTATTCACTAAACCAGTTGATTTGTCATTTAATCGTTCTAAAATACCAGGTTTTAATTTATCAATATAACCGTAATTTGTAAAACCAATTGAACCATATACATTTACAATTGATAAGGCAATTATTTCATCAATGCCATAAAGGCCTTCATCTTTTTTAATAATAGCTAACAAAGGCTCCTGAAGTTTATCTTGCTCTGCTAAGATATCTAATTCAATACCAGTAATGATAGCATTTTGTATCTCACGTTTTGTTAAGACTCGTTCAACATTGTGTTTACACTCATCCATAGATAAGTTTTCATGGTATTTATTTTGTAAAAAGTATACTAAATCAGCAATATCATCGAGTGTTACACCTCTTTTTTCTAACAACGATAATGCAGTCTTTTCTAAATCGTGATTTAAATAATCCATGTCATCACCTTTTCCTTATCGATTAATTTAATTACTGTAAATTCTCGGGACTTTGTCTACACACTGAATTGTTACTTTATTTAATTAAGAAATAAGAGGATTAATTATATATGATTCGATACCAGAACATTATTCCCCTTTATAAAAAAAGCTAATAATAGATAAAAAATTATGAAGCGTGTTAATTGCATATGTGGCTAGCAACTTACTACTACTTTTCGAGATGTCTAGTTGCGACGGGGAGCCCTGTTAGGTCATAAGCCAAACCCAAATAAAGGTTAAAAAGCAACCGCTTGTCATGGCTGAGCAACCCGCTTCCACTTTTCTAATATACTACGTCATTTTCTCCTTTTTTGTGTATGGCCATTCGGTTTATCTGTTGAAAGTAAAAAGTATGGTACAGGTTTTGGGATTTGTGACATATATATTAATAAGTAGTTTATAGAAGGATGTGAGTGATGATGTTTATTCGCAACCAAAACATCATTCAAGACATGTTTCATCATTATCAAATTCAACCAGCAGAATTACTTCAAGTACAGTCATATTACATGTTTTGGCAGCGGAATAGGGTGTATTTTTTAGCTCCTATTGGCAGTTTAAAAGAGGACGATTTGCAGGAGATGAAAGGCTTAAGTGACTTTATGAGCTCAACAGGAGATCAGTCAGTCGCAACTTTTGTTCAAAATGTTCAAGGGTATTATGTGAGTAAAATTGATGGGAATAATTATTCCTTATTTAAAAGTACGAGACAAAACGAACGCAGTAATAATTATGGGGAAGAACTAGCAACGTTTCATTTGAGAGGCAGAAAATATTCAGAGGAATTAAAAAGGTTAAATAGGATTGGTCAGTGGAAGAATTTATGGGAGAAACGGCTAGAGCAATTAGAAAGATTTTGGCAAAATAAAGTAAATAGCCACCCAGATAATTTTTTTGAACAAATTTTTATTGAATCCTTTCCTTATTATCTTGGAATGACCGAGAATGCGATCCAATATGTTGTAGACACTGAATTAGATGATACCCCTCAAGTTGTTGATGCAGCAACAATCTGTCATCAAAAAATGACGGAGCGTCGACTAAAAGAGATTCATTTTGCAAAAGTTCCGATTGAGTGGATTTATGATCATCCGAGCCGTGATCTTGCTGAATGGGTGAGAGATGAATATCTAGAGAACACGGATAATTATCAAAAGAAAATCCTTTCATTTTTTTATGGTTATGAAAAGAAAAGTCCTTTATCAACGTTTGCTTGGCGGTTATTATTTGCTAGGTTACTTTTTCCAGTTCATTATTTTGAAACAGTCGAAGGCTATTATTTGGCTAGAAGTGATTCAGAAAGAAAGAGGTATGAACGCAAGCTAGTTTATTATCTTGAAAATACAAAGGAATTTGAGTCTTTTTTAGGTGGGTTTTATGATTTAATCGGATTACCAACATCAAAGTTAGGTATCCGAGAAATTAATTGGTTAAAATAGCAGATTCAGACTGTGAAAAACAAAAAAGAGAGGGGAATTCCCTCTCTTTTTAATATGGTAAATATTAGAATACTTGTTCTACTTCGATTACGCCAGGTACTTCTTCTAATAAAGCTCGCTCAATACCAGCTTTTAAAGTGATTGTTGAACTTGGGCAGCTACCGCATGCGCCTAAAAGGCGAAGCTTAACAATTCCATCTTCAATATCAACTAAATCAACGTCTCCACCATCGCGTAATAAAAACGGTCTTAATTTATCTAAAACTTCTTGTACTTGTTCTTTCATGTCCATTCATATCGACTCCTTTCACTAATTTTATTATAATCAGTTAAGAGGAAAAAATCTATTACAGAGTACTTTTGTGTGTTTGAAAATATTGGGACACACATTTATTGTATGCTAGGAGGAGAAAATGAGTAATAAAATTTTAGTGGAAGTTTTTGGGGCTGAAGTAATTTGTGCTAGTTGTGTAGGAATGCCGTCCTCAATTGAAACGTTTGAATGGCTTCAAGCTGCACTTCAAAGAAAATATCCTGACTTATCGTTTGATTTTCAATACGTTGATATATTTAATGTTGAGAATAATGAAAAAGAAGATTTTGCCGAACGTGTAAGAAATGACGAGTTTTTCTATCCGGTTGTATTAGTAAATGGAAATGTAGTTGGTGAAGGTAATCCAAAATTAAAAGATGTTTATAACGCAATTGAACAGTAATGATCTTTAACTCCTTACAAAATGTAAGGGGTTTTTTTGAATTGATTTTTCTCGAAAATTAAAATGTTTTAATAAAATTCAATATTTTTATGCAAAAAGCTTAAATTTACATGATAGAATAGAAGTGTAAAATAAATTACAATTTTTGGCATATATATAGAACTGGGAGGAGGGGTGGAATGGTTGCGCTTTACTTGTTTGTAATTGGGGTTTTATTAATTATTATTGAAATGTTCTCATTAACTTTTGTTTTCTTATGGATTGGTATTGCGAGCATTCTAGCATCAGTTGTAAATTATTTAACAGATTCAAACACCTTTACTTTTATTGTTTTTATTATTAGTGCAATAATTTTATGGCTTAGTACAAAGAAATTTGCTAAGAGAATCCACCAGCATAAAACGATCGAAAATGGGGTGTATGCATTACTTGGCAAAGAGCTCATCGTAGCTTCTGTAGAAGTTGTTGATGATAAAGTAGGTACGACTAAAGTTTATGGAGATGAATGGACAATCCGTTCGACAGAGCCATTAACTTTAAATGAAAAGGTAGTTGTAACAAAAATAGAAGGTGCAACTTTGTATGTGACAAATAAATTAATTGAGGAGAAATGATATGTCTGATGTAGGCTCTATGGTTGGTCCAATTATAATAGGTATTATTGTTTTATTCGTTATAATACTTTTGTTATCAAGTATTCGAATTGTAAGACAATCTGAAGTATATTTAGTGGAACGATTAGGTAAGTTCCATCGTAAATTAGAGAGTGGAATTCATATAGTAATGCCATTTGTTGAACGTGTAGCTAGTAAAAAAACCTTACGTGAGACTGTTGTAGATTTTCCACCACAATCAATGATTACAAAAGATAATGTTAGTATTCAAGTTGACTCAGTTGTCTTTTATCAAGTAACTGATGTTGTCCGTCATGAATATGAAATTGCTAATCCTTTGTCTGCGATTTCTAATCTGACTGCTACTACTTTACGTAACTTAATAGGTGAATTAGATTTAGATGAGACATTAACAAGTCGTGATACAGTTAATAATAAACTTCGTGCTATTCTTGACCAAGCAACTGACAAATGGGGTATGAAAGTTAATCGTGTCGAAATAAGAAATATCATTCCCCCTGTTGATATCCAAAATGCGATGGAGCGACAAATGCAAGCTGAGCGTACACGTCGTGAAAAAGTATTAAATGCACAAGGTGAGAAAGAATCGAAAATCCTGAAAGCAGAAGGAGAAAAGCAATCAAAAATTCTTGAAGCTGAAGGGGAACGCTTAAGCCAAGTTGAAAAAGCACGAGGAGATAAAGATTCTCAAGTTTTACGAGCTGAAGGGGAAGCAGAAGCAATCATTAAACTTGCTGAAGCTAAAGCTAGAGGAGAACAGCTTGTATTAGACGTTTGGCGAAATGCAGAACCAACGAAGGAAATGGTTCAATTACGTTCAATGGAAGCATTAGAGAAAGTAGCTTACGGTCATGCATCAAAACTTGTCATTCCAACAGATGCTACAAAGCTTTTAGGAATGGTTGAAAGTGTAAAAGAAGTTATAAGACCTGACAAGACAGAATAATAAAAAAAAGCCCCTTAACAATCAACTTAGTTAAGGGGTCTTTACTATATACTAAAGAATGTGTATTAATCAACCATTGTGATATTTATATAACCATAAGATACCAGATTTAATCAATCTTGGAACTCGTCCGATAAGTGGGCGTTCATTAAATAGTCCAAAACCATGTTTTTTACCTAATGATCCCATAATACCTTTTAATTTTATTTGTGGCATTACCTCTGGAAGGTCTTCACCTGCCCATTTTTTTTGTAAAACCATTACGATTTGTTCAGCTTGAGCTTCAGCTAACTGTGCTGAAGGTGCATATGGTAATGCAGCACAATCACCAACTACATAAACATGTTCATCATTTGGCATGTGATGATATTTCGTTACGACGATTCTACCAGTATTGTCTTTTTCTACCTCTAAGTTGCGGACAACTTCAACTGGTTGAATACCTGCTGTCCAAATAACAGCGTCACAATGAATCGCATCATCATGATTAAATAACGTATTTTGCTCAACTTTTGTAATGTTTGAATTGCTAATAATTTTAACATCGTGCTCAATAAACCAGTTTTGTACATAATAACTAAGTTTTTCTGGAAACATTGATAAAATACGGCTTCCGCGGTCAAAAAGTAAAATTTGTAAATCGCTTCTACTTTCTCTTAGTTCACTTGCAACTTCTACACCACTTAAGCCAGCTCCAACAACACCTATTACAGAATTTGGTGGTAAACTGTTAACGTTTTCGTATGCGTTTCTTGTTTTTTCAATTGTTTGGATACTATAAGTATGTTCCATTGCACCAGGTACATTATGGTACTTATCCTCGCAACCTAAACCGATAATTAAATCATCGTAAGAAACTGATTTTCCGTTGCTTAATTCTACGTTCTTGTTTGCCGTATCAATTGTTGTAATATCCCCATATACAACCTTTAATTTCTCGTGAGTTGGTAATGGTATTCTAATGTGCTGTTCTGGAACTGTACCTGCAACTAATGCATAGTATTCAGTTTTAAAGCAGTGATAAGAATTTCGATCGATCAATGTGATTTGAACATCCTCAGGCAAATCAGATGTTAATAGACGTGACAAAACACGAATATTTCCATATCCGGCTCCTAGTAATACGAGGTTTTTCATAGTTGATGTTCCCCTTTAGTTTTATTAGCGTTGAATGAAAAAAATTTTCTATTTTTCGACAATTATATTATATATATTTTATGCTAAAATAACAACGCTTAACTCGGTAAAATAAAGCACCTTCCATTTATTCTCAAAAGGATTGACGTTTTAAGAAAAAAAGAGTAACTTTATGAAGAGCAAGGAGTGAAAAATAGTGAGACCTTTAGTCGAATTTTGTATAAAAAACCTATCTGACGGAGCGCAAAAAGCGTTAGAGCAACTTGAACGTGATCCAAATCTAGACATACTAGAATATGGTTGCCTTGGATATTGCGGAAAATGTAGTCTGTCACTTTTTGCACTTGTTGAAGGTGAAGTTGTAACTGGTGAAACTGCTACTGAGTTAGTTGATAATATTTATATTTTCTTAGAAGAAAATATGTTAATATAAAAAGCACTGTTAAAAATTAGCAGTGCTTTTTGTTTTTTTTTTCGAGCAATTTCAACAATAAAACCCTCTGTATTACAACTTACCCCATTTTTTACTTTTCTATCTCTTACTATTTATGTTTACAAATAACAAATTTTATTTTCATGAGTACACTATTTTTGAATTATATAAAAGTGAATAATAAGGACAAAAAAAAATGAGCATTCACTTTAGTGAAAGCTCTTAAAATGTTTCTATATCGAGAAACGGGGGATGTTCTTATTGTGCTCAATTCATTTAAATTCTATACTTATATTAATAAAAAAAAATAGGGAGTCATGAAAATGAATTCTTTTCGTTATACAAAGATGCATGGACTAGGGAATAATTATATATATGTAAATATGTTTGAAGAAAAACTAAAAGAAGAAGAACTTTCTAATCTTGCAGTTGAGGTTTCAAATGTTAATACAGGTATTGGTAGTGATGGATTGATCTTAATTTGTCCTTCAGAAGTTGCAGAAGTAAAAATGCGAATATTTAATAATGACGGTTCAGAAGCTAAAAATTGTGGCAATGGTTTAAGATGCGTTGCAAAGTATGCATTTGAAAATGGCATTGTAAATAATTCTTCATTTACGATTGAAACGATTAGTACAATTGTAAAAGCAACAGTACATGTTGAAAATAATGTTGTTAATCAAGTAACAGTCAATATGGGCAATCCAGTATTTCAACGAACTCAAATTCCAATGACCGGTAATGAACAAGAATTTGCTAAAGATAAAATTTTATTTGAAGAAGAATACTATGAGTTTTCAGCTGTTTCAATGGGAAATCCTCATGCCGTTTTTGAAGTAAATGATATAAGGAATGCTCCATTAACAACTTTAGGTCCATTTGTTGAAAAACATGAATTATTCCCAGAAAGCGTAAATGTTGAATTTATCGAGTGTTTGCCGCATAATGAGATAAATTTCTCTGTATGGGAGCGCGGTTCTGGAGTAACTCAAGCATGTGGAACAGGAGCTTGTGCTGCAGTAGTCGCGATGGTCCAAGAAGGTAAGTATAAACGAGATGAACCGATTACCGTTCACTTACAAGGTGGAGATTTACAAATTACTTGGTCTACTGATGGTGATGTTTTGATGAAAGGCCCAGCAGTTACAATAACAGAAGGCATATACTATACTCAAAGAGGAGTGAAATAAATGATTACAGTTACTGAACAAGCAGGCTTAAAAATAAAAGAAATGATTGAAAACGAAGAAGATCAAAATACGTTTGTACGCTTAGGTGTAAAAGGTGGAGGTTGCTCTGGACTATCATATGGTCTTGGTTTCGATCCACAAAAAAATGACGATGATATGGAGTTAGAATATCATGGCATTAAGTTTTTAGTTGATAATGAAAGTGCTCCAATTTTAAAAGGAGTTGTCATTGATTTTAAAGAGTCATTATTAGGTGGAGGATTTACAATCGATAATCCTAATGCAATTGCATCATGTGGATGTGGCTCTAGCTTTAGAACAGCTTCAAATGCGGGTACTCCTGAAGAGTGTTAATCTAGACTGCCCGCCAAACGCGCGCTTTCTTCGTTGCTTCGACTGCCTGCGGTGCTCATTACCGTTTAGGGTAACTCCGCTCCTCATCAGTCTTCGCGCCTCGAAAGACAAGCGTTTTCGATCAGTCTTAGAAACATATTTATCGGACATTTTCTTGTGATAGGATACTTTTGTATCCTATTTTTTTCTATTAAACAAACTAGACTAATTTCTTATTTGTTAATATTTTTACAAATTTAGGTTAAATTGTTGAATCTTTTTTTAAGTAAGGTACTATTATATAGTGTAGATAAAAAAATGAAATGAATTTTTATGAAGTTGGTTGTGAAATGGTTCACTAATTTTGGATTGTATTGTTCAATACATCACAAACACTCAAAAAAAAAGACTGCCTATTTAGACAGTTCTTTGAATCATTAATTTTATTATTAGAACATTGAGGAACTATGGCCTGGTTGTACTTTCGCATATGGATCAATGTACGCTTTCGCATGATTGATTGCGGTAGGTGCTTCACCAAAGCCAGAAGCAATTAGTTTAACTTTTCCATCGTAAGTACAAATATCCCCGGCAGCATAAATACCTGGAATATTTGTTTCCATGCGTGAGTTAACAACAATGTTATTCTTTTCGATCTTTAAGCCCCAATTTTTTATTGGTCCTAAAGAAGAAACGAAACCATAGTTAACGATTACATCATCAACTTCTATTTCTAGACGTTCTTTTGATTTCTCATTTTGAAGAATAACTTTTTCAATACGTTCTGTACCAACGATTTCAACAGGTACAAAAGGAGTTGAGACTTCTACCTTAGAGTTCATTAAGTTTTCTACGCTATGTTCATGAGCTCTAAATTTATCACGACGGTGAACTAATGTTACTTTTTCAGCGATTGATTCAAGCATCAACGACCAGTCAACAGCAGAGTCTCCGCCGCCGAAAACAACAACTCGTTTACCAGCAAATTTGTTCATGTCATCTACGTAGTAATGTAAGTTTGCTTTTTCAAAACGTTCAGAACCATCAATTTCAAGTTTACGTGGTTGGAATGCACCATTTCCAGCAGTTATGATAATAGCTTTTGTATAGTGCTTAAATCCATCATTACAAATTAAATGGAATACTCCATCATCACCTTTTGTAATTGAATGAACCGATTGCTCTAAACATATAGTAGGTTCAAATTTTTTCATTTGTTCTTTTAAGTTATTAATCAACTCTTGAGCGCGTACTTTTGGAAAGCCGGCTACATCATAAATGTATTTTTCAGGGTAAAGTGCAGATAATTGACCGCCAAGTTGAGGTAAGCTTTCAATAATTTTTACACTAGATTGTCTCATTCCACCATAAAAAGCAGTAAATAAACCAATTGGTCCTCCACCAATTATTGTAATATCATATACTTTTTCATCTTTCATAACGGAATAACCCCCTTATGCATAAATGATCGTTATCTATTATAAAATAGTATCATATTTTATGCTGATAAAATAAAATTGGGTCATTAAATTACTGTAGAAATTTTTTTAGTAAAACTGGGGGATCGATTAAGAAATAATTAAATTGGCTTAATATTTTGAGAATTCTAGCGTTTAGATTATGCTTGAAATTCTATGCAAAAAACTTTAATATTGTTATAGGCTAATTGTTAACATTTTGTGACAATTATTACGAAATATTTAGACAAATATCCCTATATAGTAATTTGCTCGTTAATGTACTAAGTTATAATGAATTAGATTGCTCACTACTGAGCTTACTTATAAATTTAGAGATATTAAAGCAAATTGAAAGTACTTAATATAATTTAAAAGGATGGTATGTATATCATGAATAAGCCTAAGATTGTAATCCTTGGAGCTGGGTATGGTGGAATCATTACTGCGACTCGACTTCAAAAAACATTATCTGCAAATGAAGCGGACATTACACTAGTAAATAAAAATAGCTACCACTACCAAGCAACATGGTTACATGAAAATGCAGCAGGTACATTACATCATGACCGTACACGTCTTGATATTAAAGACGTGATTAATCAAGATAAAATTAACTTCATACAAGATACTGTTACTCAAATCAAACCTGAAGAGAAGAAAGTAATTCTTTCTAGCGGCGAATTAAACTATGATTACTTAGTTGTTGGACTTGGTTTTGAGTCAGAAACTTTTGGAATTAAAGGTTTAAAAGAACATGCATTCTCAATTGCTAACATCAATGCTGCTCGTCAAATTCGTGAGCATATTGATTACAGCTTTTCTAAATACTACAACACACCAGTTGAAAAGCGCGATGATTTATTAACGATTATCGTTGGTGGTGCAGGATTCACTGGTATTGAATTTGTAGGTGAACTTGCAAACCGTGTTCCAGAATTATGCAAAGAGTATGATATCGATCGTGAAAAAGTTCGTATTATTTGTGTAGAGGCTGCTCCAATGGTATTACCAGGTTTTGATCCAGAATTAGTTGATTATGCAGTTTCTCAATTAGAGAAAAAAGGCGTAGAATTCAAAATTGGTACAGCAATTAAAGAATGTACTGAAGAAGGAATCATCGTTGCTAAAGGCGAAGTAGAAGAGAAAATTAACTCTGCAACAGTTGTTTGGGCAGCGGGTGTACGTGGAAATGCATTAGTAGAACAAGCTGGTTTTGAAGCAATGCGTGGACGTGTAAAAGTTACTAAAGATATGCGTGTTCCAGGATACGATGATGTATTTATCGTAGGAGACTCAGCTTTATTAATTGATGAAGCAAGTAACCGTCCATATCCACCAACAGCACAAATTGCAATTCAACAAGGATTTAACGTTTCACACAACTTATCAGTATTAGTTCGTGGAAGAGGCGAATTAGAAGAATTTAAACCAGACATTAAAGGTACTGTATGTTCATTAGGACATGACGATGCAATTGGTGTAGTTTATGGTAAAAAATTAACTGGTTGGAAAGCTTCATTTATGAAAAAAGTAATCGATAACCGTTACTTATTCGTACTTGGCGGACCGATGTTAGTTCTTAAAAAAGGTAAATTAAACCTTCTATAAGTAAAATAGCTCGACTTAGGTCGAGCTATATTTATAGGCGCCAAAATAAAAAAGAGATCAAACTGATTAAAAATGCTTGTCTAAAAAGGTGCAAATGCTTGTTGGAAAGCGGAGTTACCAAAGAAGGTAATGTGCGCCGCTTAAAGCAAGTGATGCAACGAAGAAGACGAGCGCTTAGTGGTCAGTCTAAAGCTCGACTTAGGTCGGGCTTTTTCTTTGTCTAAAAAGGTGGTTAACATTAATGAGTAAAAGAGGCAATGTATGGCTAGGAGTAGCGGGGTTAGTTAAAGATTCTGCCGGAAGATGGTTAGTTGTAAAGAAAAAATATAGTGGATTAAAAGGTTTGTGGTCTTTACCAGCAGGGTTTGTAAAGCAAGATGAAACGGTTGATCAAGCAGTGCTAAGAGAGATTAGTGAAGAAACTGGTGTAAAAGCAACTTTAATTGGATTAATAGGTGTAAGAACTGGCGTTATTCGTGAAGAAATCAGTGATAATATGCTAATTTTTTTACTCCAAGCAGATGATACAACTATTTCGATTCAAGAGGAAGAATTATCAGATGCACGATTTATATCGGAAGATGAACTACTTAATGATCCTACATCATCATTACTAATTAAATATTTAATTGAAAATCCACCCAATGAACCAATGGGAGTAGTAAAAGGATTAAATCCGGGGGATCAGTTCCAATATACAACTTATCATTTTATCAAGTAATATTTTAAAAGTTAGAATATTTAAAAAATTGACGACAAGGCGAGAAGGTTTTACACTGTATATAGAAAAAATGTGGGGTGTGTTTTTTATATGGTGATGAGTATACCAGTTTTACTAATTTCTATACTGTTATTTTTCGTATTAGCATTTGGAATTGGCTTCCTTGCAAATATGCTTTTTCGAACGACTTGGTTCATGGTAGTAATCTATCCTCTTTTAATTGTGATGATTGTGGACAAGATTAGTACAATAAAGTATTTTACTAATACTTCAAGTGCTTTTGAGACATTAAAAACGAACTTTATGGCAGTTGGAACAGGTGATATTGTTATTTTATCAGCTGGTCTAGTGGGAGCGATTATGTCAGGTGTTGTAATACTGTCATTAAGAAAAAATGGATATCAAATGTTCTAACTTTCTCTAGCTGGAGAAAGTTTTTTTTATATTTTTTTTGTTTTAGGGAATGATGAAAAGATGAAAAGGAGTGAAATGATTCATTGGGTATAAGTAAAAAATTATTTAGTCGAGTTATTTTATCTATTTTATTCATTATTGCTTTGTTTTCGTCTTTTAAAATCCTTGCTAATGTTCAAATAGCTACTATAAGGGATTGGTTTAGTGACGCTATTGTAATAAATAAAGTTTTTGCTGAAGAAAATAAATCAACGATTACAAATGAAAGCATAATGAAAACAATGGCAAAAAACATCGAACATAATACGAATTGGAATAATTATAAAAAGGTAACAGTTACAGCAACAGGATATACAGCTGGAAGAGAATCGACAGGGAAAAGTCCCAAGGACCATTCATACGGAATTACTTATTCAGGAGTGGAAGTAAAGAGGGATTTATTTTCAACTATAGCAGCTGACTTAAATATCTTTCCGATTGGAACAATCTTATTTATTCCTGGATACGGTTATGGCGTCGTAGCTGATAAAGGTGCGGCTGTTAAAGGACATCACTTGGATTTATACTTTCAAACCGTTGGAGATGTATTTGAGCATTGGGGAAAGAAAAAATTAACTGTTTATATCATAAAACAAGGATCTGGAAGATTTACTGAATCAGATTTAAAAGGATTGAATGAACAAAATTCGTTACAAGTATTTAGACAGCAATCAAAAAATTAGGTTGGTGATGGACTATGTCAAAAACAACTAATTATAGCTTAACTATTAATGCACCGATCGAAGCTGTTTTTGAAGTAATTGACTCAGATGAGCACATGAAAAAGTGGATGGACGGGTTTATCGAGAATCAGTATGATGAAAATTATAATAGAGAAAATCCAGTGGGGCATAAATTTAAGCAAAAGCTAAAAGAGGACGATGAGATTCAAGAATACGAAGGAGAAATCATTTCATATAAACCTCCAACAGAGCTTAGTGTCCGTTTAAAGCATTCTAATTTTACTGTTGATGCCATCTATCACCTTTCTTCTATAGGAGCTAATCAAACCAATTTAGACTATGAGTGTAAATTGGAAATGGAATCAATGATGGGTTTCATATTCAGTTGGTTTGAAAAACGAACTTTAGTTAAACAATTAGATCGTTTAAAAAAATATGCAGAAGAACGGTTTGATGGTGTACTCTAAACAAAAAAAGCCCCTTGCAATTTTTAGCAAGGGGTATTATAACGTAGACCTGGTTATTTTCTTGTTTCAAAGGAAATTCTTTTGATTATCTCGAATTTAAAATAAGTGAATTTTTATTATAAAATAGAAGTAGTTGAACTTATGTGCCCAATTACTGGTATTAAAACAGAAATGATAAACGAGAGGCGGAGAATAAATGGAGGAGAAAATGACCTTAATGCATGCTTTAGGTATGACGATCGAGTCGGTTGAAGAAGGCAAAGTAGTGATGAAAATGGAAGTAACTGAAAAAGTACATCAACCATTCGGTTATTTACACGGAGGTGCTTCAGTTGCTTTAGCTGAAACAGTTGCAAGTGTCGGGACGTTTTCGATGATTGATCAAGAGAATCAACTTGCTTTTGGTCTTGAAATAAACGCAAATCATCTTAGATCTGTACGTGATGGGGTTGTAACTGCTATTGGAACTGCAGTACATACTGGTAAAACGACAATGGTTTGGGATATTAAAATCTATTCTGAGGATGAGCAATTGATTTGTATCTCAAGATGTACAGTTGCGATTAAAGATAAACGAAATTAATTTAATGTGCTGTTAAATTACTTTTGTAATTTAGCAGCTTTTTTTGTACATTCAACGAACAAGTCAATTCATACCCAAAGACGAAATTTAAAAGGACTAATTCTTAAAAGAAAAAAATCGTCAAATTTATGACAAACTTATGGTAAAATAATTAAGTTGTGTATATAAAATTTCGAAGAGAAGCGAGACATCCTCTACTTAAGGATTTGATAGTTTAAAAACTTCTTGAGATAGAGAAGAAAGGAGACATTCGATGAAAAATATATATTACACAGGCTTTAATGCACTTTTATCAATACTTATGTTTACAGTCGCTATTACACTAAACTTCTTTCAATTGGCTATAAACTTCTTATCAGTATCTGGTATTCTACAGCCACTTACAGATATTCTTCCAGAAAAGGAAATTAGAATTCTTACATTTATAGGTATCGCATTTCTTTTCTACTTAATTTTGAGTGGATTCAAATTAATTTCTGATATGATTTGGCAATTTGCTTTACTTCTATTTTCGAAGGATAACGAAGGAGTAGACTTATTAGCAACTAAAAAATACTCTTTTGTCTTTTTAATAGGTGGATTAATTGCTATATTTTTAAATAAATCTTTAGTGTATATTGCTATTGTTTTAATAGTAGCAGTAATTGCATTTTATATCTTATTTTTAATTAAGCAAAAATCTAACTACACAATTATAGGGGTTATAGGTTTTATCATGATCCAATTAATCATTTGGGGATTAGTTGGTAGCGGAGTAGTATATGGCGCATTTACACTTTTAGCTAAGGCTAAAACTTCAATGCCATTTTAAAAAAAGTAGCACTTTTGAATGAATCAAAAGTGCTACTTTTTTTGTTTGTATATAGATTAATATAGTCGACCATTTACAATGATATTTTGCCAAATTCGTTGAGTAGGTGGGTAAGAATAGTTTTTTGGTATTGGAATTCTTTGCTTATCATTACCAATCCACGTACCAACCGTATAATTTGAGGTTAATCCCATGAACCATAGATTCGTATTATCGTTCGTTGTACCTGTTTTACCACCTATATAGTTCAGTGGCATATAAATATGTCTAGCAGTACCGTCTTTTACTACAGAGTTTAACATGCTTCTCATTGTTTCGTTCGTTGACGGATTGTACACACGAACTGATCTTGGTTCGTTTTCGTATAAGACTGTGCCATCTCTTAAGGTAATCTTTTTAATCGCACTATTTTGATAGTATACGCCATTATTACCAAATGTGGAGTATGCTCCTGTCATTTCTAAAGGCGACATACCGATATTGAAACCACCAAGAGCACGGCCTAGTTCCATTCGGTCTTCAGTTGTAATCTTGTTAAAACCATATTTATCTAAATATGTGTATCCAACACGTGGTGTAAGCTGTTCATATAATCTAACTGCAGCAGTATTATACGAATTCTGCATAGCAGTACGGATCGTTACATCTCCGTATTCTTTCTTACTATCATTTTTCGGACAATATGTGCCTTTACAATAGTTATCTGCATTTACTTTTGTATCTGGTGTAGCACCAAATGTTTCTATATATGGCGCATATACTAATAATGGTTTAATTGTCGAGCCCGGCTGTCTATAAGACTGGAACGCTCTATTTAGACTATGAGGTTCATAGTCTCTTCCACCAGAAATTGCAACAATTTCATGTGTATCATTTTTTACGACAACTGCTGCGCCCTGTGTATTTGTTGAAATTGTTCCTTGATTAACCGCGTTGACCGTAACTTGTTGTATTGATGGATTTAAGCTTGTATAGATTTTCAAGCCCTGATTTTGTAAATATAACGCTCTTTCATCAGGCGTTTTTAGTTTCTTTAACTCAGTTTGCTGTGCTGCTGATAGTTTACTAGTATTAAATTTTCCTTTATTACCAGCTAAAATTCTTTTAAGTTCAGAATCTACATAAGAATAATAATCAGGATATTCCTGTGTTTTACTATCTTTCTTTAAAGTGATCTTTTCTTTCATTGCAGCTGTATATTGTTTTTCAGTTATTTTCCCTTGATCTCTAAGTATACCTAAGATTCTTTCTTGGCGTTTTTTAGCATTATTAAAGTTTCTCAAAGGATCATATAAAGTCGGGTTATTTGGAATTGTACAAACGAAAGCCGTTTGAGCAATACTCAAATCTTTAACTGATTTACTGAAATATGCTTTACTAGCAGCTTCAATTCCATAATTTCGGTTTGCAAAATAAATTGTATTAATGTACATTTCTAAAATTTGATCTTTAGAGTACTGTTTTTCTAATTGAAGTGAGATTTGAATCTCTTTTATTTTGCGTTCTACAGTTCGTGCTTGAGTTAAATATAAATTTCGTGCAAGCTGCTGTGTAATCGTACTAGCTCCTTGTTCTATTCCACTGTTGGACACATTCACCATAAATGCCCTAGCAACACCAAATAAATCAATACCCTTATGTGAATAAAAATATCGATCTTCGGTAGAAATAAAAATATCCTTTACTAGCTGAGGAATTTCACTGCTTTTTAAATTTATTCTATTATCACCAGAAGCAGGTATATAAAAAGGATTGTTGTTTCGGTCATAAAAAACACTGTTCTGTGATAAAGAAACTACAGGTAATTCTTCAACCTTCTTTTTGGGAATATTTTTTGAAGTCTCAAATGCCATCATAGCTTGCTGAGATGTGAAATAAAAGACAAGAAAGCTTATTATAATAATAATAAATCCAATAATTTTCTTCATAAAAGCCCTCTATTTACTTTCGATTTTTTAATTCGTTTTAAATTAATTAAACGAACGTATATTATTTTAACACGATTTTTCATATTGATGGGCATCTTATGTTATTTTTTACACAAATTGGTTGTATTAATAAAATAAGTAAATAAGTAGAAAATAGTCAAATTGTCTTACTTGAATATTCGTTAATCATATAAGACAATAAGGAAAAATCAGAAAATTTATTTTTCTGGAGGTGAGGTAATGAAAGAGCAGTTCCTATTTATTGATTTTGAATTTACAATGCCAGATGGAAAATCAAAAGGAATCAAATTTTTTCCGGAAATTATTGAAGTTGGTTTTGTAAGTGTTATTAATGATGAGATTAATCAAACTTATTCTTCTTTTGTTAAACCGCTTCAGTTTCCATTGTTATCCTCAAGATGTAAGAGGTTTCTAAGTATTTCACAAGAGAATGTTGATAATGGAATACAGTTAAAAGAACTTGGTGAAATATTAAATGAAGCGACAAAGAATTATAGAACGACAGTCATCACTTGGGGCAACATGGATATGAGAGTACTAAAACACAACTGTGAAGCTGCATCTATTTCGTTCCCTATTAATGGTGAAGTAAGGGACTTATGCCTCGAGTATAAAACTTTCTTTGGAAACCAAAATCAAACGGGTCTATGGAACGCAATGAAAGAATATGGAAAAGATGGAACTGGAAATCACCATAAAGCACTAGATGATGCTTTAACTACGTATCATATTTATAAATTAGTAGAAAAAGATAAGCAATATATGAAAAAACCTGCTCCTGCGACTTTAGGAGACTTAGTTGACTTTTCATTATTAAAGAAAAGAATATCTTCATATTAAAAACCAATTGATTTTAAATCAGTTGGTTTTTTATTTTGTTGATCGAGAAGTTAGATTATTCGTTGATAATTAAGTTGAGTCTTGTAGATTTCCACTACAGGATGCTCGCTTTCCATGGGGCGAGACCTAAGCCTCGGCTGTGCCTGTGGGGTCTTAGGCTTCCCGCATTTCCCATAGGAGTCGAGCACCCTTTCGTTCCAATCAATTATACAAAAAAAGTTTACAATAAAATGCTCTAGAAAAATTACTAACTTAAATAAAATAGTATTTATTTTGTCCCATCTTAGGCGACTTATTTTTTAATTAAATTAATTTAAAAAGCTTTTTCGGGATAGATTTTTTTAATTAGAGAATACTCATTTTACTTTGATTATTTTAGAATACTTTGTATAATTGCAGTGGGAGTGATGGGACTATGATGGAGTTTTTATATTTTCCTGAAGATAAGACAGAGTATATTCCTGCCGTTATTTCATTAATTATTTTTATGATTGGTGCTTTTATTACGTTTTATCTAATTAAAAGAGCATCGGCAAAGGAAGAAAAGCGTATAACAGAATTAATGGAATCAAAAGAAAAAAAAGCATTGCGTGAATAAAATAATTCAAAATGGGGACTTACTAAGGAAGGTCTCTTTTTTTTGGAGAAGTTTATCACATTTTCATCACATCTATGTGTTAGATTGTTTTTGTCATTTTATTTTGCTATATAGATATTTTCTCGTTCGAGTTTACTTTAAAACTGTTTAAAACAATAAGATAAGTGATCTGTTTAACTCGGCAGAATTATAGGAGGTAATACATATGAAAAAGGTACTAAGTTTATTAATTGCCAGTATTATGATGACTGCAGGTTGTTCTAACGCGAAGAATCAAGATGCAGTCGAAAAACCAGTTGATGTAAATATTCTTCTTCCTACATCAGATATTAATTTAAATAAAGAAGTTACACTCCGTGCTGAAGTGAGCCAGAATAATAAGGCAGTTACTGATGCAGATGAAGTTCAATTTGAAATTGGTAAAACAGGTGAAGATAGTATGGCTATGCTAGATGCAAAGAATGGTGCAGATGGTATTTATTCAGCAAACTATAAATTTACAGATCCAGGTGATTACTATGTAATTGCTCACGTGACTGCTAGAGATCAACATTCGATGCCTAAAATGGACTTTAAAGTTCCTGCTACTACTTCAACTAATAGTGGAACTGGAAAAAGTGAACATGAATCTCATAGTGGAGATGACCATCATAGCGATCTAATGATTCATTTAATGGGTACCGAGAATCTTGATGTAAACAAAGAAAATGTTTTTACGATTCATTTGATGACGAATGATGGAAAAGCACTTGAAAAAGCGAACGTTCGAATTGAAACATGGAAAGATGAGAATGGAAAGCACGATTATACAGATGCAAAAGAAGTTGCACCTGGTGAATATGAGGTTAAGTATACGTTTAAAGATAAAGGAACAAACACTGTAAAGGTTCATGTTGAAAAAGGCGAATTACATGACCATACTGAAAAAGAAGTTACAGTAAATTAAATAAGAACGAAGGCTATCCTATCTTTGATAAAAGGATAGCTTCTTTTATATGATTACTTTATGGGGGGAAGTATTTTGAAACGAATTGCTTTCGTTAGCACACTCGTTCTTTTCTTGTTCTGTACGGGCTGTTTTCCAAATAAAATGTCGCATATCAAGGATTCTGAAAATGTACTTATCTCGATAAATAAAAAAGTAGGTAGTTTAACTTTTCTTGATCCACATGACTTACATAAAGTAGCAGATTGGGATTTAAATAGAGATGTAAGTGGAGCGGCTTTATTGCAAAATGGAAAGGATATTGCAGTATATCATCCAGCAGATCCTAATATAGATATTTACCATCTTTCAACTGGTGATAAGATCAAGAGTTGGAAGGCCGGTGTTGGTATTACGAATATGATTTCTTTAAAGAGTAATCATACGATTGCTGTAACGAATGGAAAAAAGAATACGATAACTTTTTTTGATCAAAAGGGTAACGTGCTTAAACAATTGAAAATAGGCAAAAATCCTATATCTATGGTTGAAGATACGGCTCACCATAAACTATTTGTTAGTTTATTTAACGAGAGAAAAGTGATTGGTATTAACTTAGACCACTATAAAGTAGAACAAACGATTGAAGTACCAAATACATCAATTGGCCTAATATTAAATAATGATGCTTCTGAATTATTCGTTGGTGGACACGGAAATGGCGAAAGTGAAAATGAAGATGTGAAAGTATACTCGACTACTACTGGTAAGAAACAAAAGTCACTTCATACCCCTCTAATGCCAATATCTTTTTTTAAAAATGATGACGGATTGTTTACAATAGCTCATGGTACAAACCAAATTTATAAGTTAGATCCTACCGTTGTAAATCAGACTAAATTTATTGAAGTTGGCTCCAACCCATATGCAGCAATTGGATTTAACCATTCAGCGTATGCAGCTAGTTATGATTTAAATAAATTGTACCAAATAAATACTAAAACGATGAAAATTGAAAAAGAAGCGGCAGTAGGGAGAGGACCTTTCCAATTATTGTTAAGAGAGGGCATTCGACATGAGTGATAGAAGGATATTAATTGTTGATGATGAACAAGAAATTTGCCAATTAGTTGGAATGTATTTAGAAAACAGCGGGTATAGTTGGGACCAAGCAAGTAATGGAGAAGCAGCATTAAATAAAATTGGTCAATCAAACTATGATTTAATTATTTTAGATATTATGATGCCGATTATGGACGGATGGGCACTTTGTAAACAAATTAGAGAGACATCAAATGTTCCTGTTATTTTCTTAACTGCAAAAGGTGAGGAATGGGATAAGGTAAATGGGTTAAAAATGGGAGCGGATGATTACATCGTAAAACCATTTAGCCCCAGTGAGTTAATTGCAAGAGTTGATGCTGTGCTAAGAAGAACAAAAAACACGGATTCTTCTATATTTCATATTGGTCAGATTAAAATCAATGAAAAAGCCCGGAATGTTTTTGTATCTGATAAACCATTATCACTTACGTTGAAAGAATATGATTTATTGCTCTTTTTTTGCAAGCATCAAGATTATGTTTTTAGCCGCGAACAAATTTTAGAAAAGGTTTGGGGATTTGATTATTTCGGAACAGCAAGAACAGTTGATACACATATAAAAACATTGAGAATTAAGCTTGGACAGGATGCAGATTATATTTCTACAGTTTGGGGTGTAGGATATAAATTTGGGATAAATGGATGAAGAAAATCGTAAATTCTCTTTCATTTTTACAGAAGCTATGGCTAACAATCTGCTTAATGGTAATCTGTACAACGATCTTTTTCTTTTTAATGTTTCAGTTTGCATATAAGCAATTATATGTTTCATATGTTCGTTCAACTTTAATTCAGGAAGGTACTAACTTAGTAAAACACTATCATAAAACAAATAATGTTGATGACTTTTCGAAATTTGTTTCAAAATTTAATACTGTTTCAAATGCAAGTGTTTTATTTATTAGTAATCCGAGAGACTTAAGTGCATGTATCCCATACAATGTCAGCCATGAATCGTTTATCACTGAAGACGATCGCGAAACTTTATTAAAAGGAAAAGTAATTACGAAGACAGGATTTGAAAAAAGATTTAAGCATCAAATAATCGGTGTCGTAGTTCCAGTTGTAAAAAAAGAAAAACTTGAAGGGATTATTTATTTAAATCTACCTTTAAGGAGTATTACTGAACTAATCCAACAATCAAAATGGATTTTTATGATTAGTACATTGCTATTTGCTTTCATTATCCTTTTAATCGGCAGAAGTATAATTAAACAAATGATTAAGCCGTTATCTAGAATGGAGCAAATCTCATATAAAATGGCAAATGGTGATTACACGGAGCGTATCCACTATAATAGTGGTGATGAAGTAGGTAAACTAGCTTTTGCTTTTAATTCAATGTCTGATTCTTTACAACAAGAAGATGAAAATAGAAAAGAGTTTTTAGCTAATGTTTCTCACGAACTAAGAACGCCGTTAAGTTATGTAAAAGGATATAGTGAAGCAATATTAGATGGAGTAATAAAACAAGAACAACAACTAAAATATGTTGGTATCATTCAAAAAGAAGCAAGTCGAATGCAAAGATTAGTAAGGGACCTTCTTGATTTAGCTACTTTAGATGGACAACAGTTTCCTCTAAATAAAGAGCCGAACGTAATTGCGCAATTAATTGAAGATACAATCGAAACATATTCACAAATACTGATAGAGCGGGGTATTACAATTCAAAAGAATTTAGATGAGTCGGTCATTGCTAACGTTGATCCAGACCGTTTCCAACAAGTTATACACAATTTAATTGATAATGCAATTTGTTATACACCTTCGGGAACAAACATTTATATCAATTTATCTCAAGATAAACAAGTAACTCTGGAGATTATCGATGAAGGTAAAGGAATTCCAGTCGAAGAGATTCCGCATTTAGGGGAAAGGTTCTATCGTGTAGATAAAGCAAGGTCTAGAAATGAAGGTGGAACAGGATTAGGACTGGCGATCGTAAAGCATATTATTGACCAGCACAACGGTAAAATAAAATTTATGAATAGTGACGGTAAAGGTTTAAAGGTTATTATTACTTTGCCAGTATTTGAATTATAAACGCCATATTCAAGCTCTAAAAAATTCTCTGGATGGACTGGTTAGATCCTCCAGTTTAAAAGCTAACGTGCACAATCAAAATTTAGATACAAAAATCAGTTATTATTACAATAAAAAAGGGGTGTCTATATGTCAGTTTACCTGACTTACGAGACAGCCCTTTTTAACTTATATAAAATTTGATATACGATCATAAATATGTTCGGGAATTTCTTCAGGAATTAAGTGTCCGGCTTCTGGATAAGTAAATAATGTTGAATGTTTTAAATCACGGTGTAATCTTTCCCCAACCGCTAATGGAACTACTTTATCTTTTTCACCCCAAATTAAAAGTGTTGGTACAGATATATCTTGTAAATCTGCTGGACTCAAATCTCCTTCTCGATCACGGATCATCTTAGTTAGCGCTCTAAAAATTTCATCTTGCATAAAAGGTTCCTGGTAGCCATTAATCATTTCATCATCGATTAGCTTTTGATCATGAACAACTGATATTAGAGATTTGACAACTCCTTGTTTTGCTAAGTTCCTCTTTATATATAGATAGAAAAAAGGAAAATATGATGAAATGATTAGATGAGGATTTGCTCTGCCTAAATAACCAGAGCTACATAATAAAATCACTTTGTTAACAAGCTCTGGTTTTTTCTTCGTTACATATAATGCAATCTGTCCGCCCATAGAATGTCCGACTAAATTGATGTTTTCCAGCTTCAAATGATTCACAAGTGAGATTACTACATTAGCGAAGTTATCGTACGAATATTTAAAGTTTAATTGCTTACCACTTTTACCAAATGGAGGAAGGTCGATAACGACAACAACATGTTCTTTTGAGATAAATGGTATTAGCCTACGATAACTAAAGCAAGATGACAAAAAACCGTGAATTAATACAAATACTTTTGAATCTTGCTTATTAAAATTGTGGTATCCGTATAGTTCATAATAAACATCAAGACCAGAAATCTTATATGTCGACTGTATTGTTCCAGAATGATTCATCATCCAAACTCTCCTTTAAGTTTTTGGATTATTATGTCCAAACGGAAGGAATACATTCTAATCTTTATAATGCTCCGTATGTCACCATATGTTATCTAAATCACTAAAATACTTTTAAATTATAAGTTTTTAGTCAATTCTAATAAACATAAGTAATTATTTAAAAAAAATGAAATAGCCCAACCTTTAAAGTGACTATAATACAATAAGGGAACTTCAAAGGTAGTATCGTATATAAGCCTTATAGCAAACTTTAAAAGTTGGTCTGTGTGTGCTAAAATTTAGTTAGTGGAATTGAACGAAAATTAGGAGTGTTTTGAATGGCACAAAACTACAATATTGGAAAAGTTTACACTGGTAAAGTAACAGGGATTCAAACGTATGGTGCCTTTATTTCACTTGATCACCAAACACAAGGACTAGTACATATTTCCGAAATTATTAATGGATATGTTCGAGATATTCGAGACTATATTTCTGTTGGGCAGTTAGTAAATGTACGTGTACTGTCTATTGATGAGATGACGGGAAAAATTAGTTTGTCTTTAAAAGGAGCAAGTATCGATCAAGGATTTAATGGTGAAGAAAATTTAAAACATGCAGCTCGATTATTAAGAGAATTAAAACCAGATGGATTTAGCACCCTGCATAAAAAGTTAAATGAATGGCTTCATGTTGAGATGAAGAAAGAAAATATGACGAATTAAAAAGGAAGGGGGATCCCTTCCTTTTAATTTTTACTTTCAGACTGGAGAGTCCGAATCTATCTTACTTCGTTAGTCTCAGGATGTGTTCCTAGCTCTTCTGAAGGTTTGAATAGTAAGCCAAGGTTAATTAGTCCTGAAATACCAACGATACCATATATAATTCGAGCAAAAGCAGAATCAGCACCACCAAAAATTGCTGCTACTAAGTCAAATTGAAAAAATCCGATTAATCCCCAGTTTATAGCTCCAATAATTGTAAAAATAAGTGCAATACGTTGTAATGTACTCATATAGGTTAACCTCCTTTTTATGACCTTCAAAAATAGTATCTCTCATTTGATTTTGATTATGTACATAAGTAAAAAATTATCATTCTGTTTCTTGTTAAAATTTTCACATAAATTTAATCTTATTTACTTGCTTTCAATTATTTAATTAGGTACATTGTAAAGGTATTACAACTATTTAAGGAGGTTTGATGTATGACTTCTCATATTAAATTTGACTATTCAAAAGCAAAAATGTTTTTTCAAGATCACGAAATTTCATATTTAAGGGATGCAGTGAAGTTATTTCACCATACGATTCATGAAAAAACTGGTGCAGGTAGCGACTATCTAGGATGGGTAGAGTTACCGAATGACTATGACAAAGAGGAATTTTCTCGAATCCAAAAGTCAGCAGAGAAAATCAAATCAGATTCAGACGTTCTTTTAGTAATCGGAATTGGTGGATCATATTTAGGTGCACGTGCAGCAATTGAAATGTTACAGCATTCGTTTTTTAACATTGCATCTAAAGAAGAAAGAAAAGCACCTCAAGTGTTCTTCGTAGGTAACAATATTAGTTCTACATACATTCATGATTTAATTCAAGTTTTAAAAGATAAAGATTTCTCAATCAATGTTATTTCAAAATCTGGGACAACTACTGAACCAGCAATTGCATTCCGTATTTTTAGAAAGCTGTTGGAAGAAAAGTATGGCGTTGAAGAAGCTAAACACCGTATTTATGCTACAACTGATAAAGCGCGCGGTGCATTAAAAACTGTTGCGGATGAAAAAGGATACGAAACATTTGTTATTCCTGATGATGTAGGTGGACGCTACTCAGTTTTAACAGCAGTAGGTTTATTACCAATCGCAGCAGCAGGTATTGATATTGAACAAATGATGAAGGGTGCTCAAGACGCATATAAAGAGTACGGCACTTCAGAATTAGAAGATAATCAAGCTTATCAATATGCAGTTGTAAGAAATGTTTTATATAACAAAGGTAAAACAATTGAAATGCTTGTTAATTATGAACCATCATTACAATACTTTGGTGAATGGTGGAAGCAATTATTTGGAGAGAGTGAAGGGAAAGACCAAAAAGGGATTTATCCATCTTCAGCTAACTTTTCAACAGATTTACATTCTCTTGGTCAATATGTTCAAGAAGGTCGACGTGATTTATTTGAGACAGTTGTATCTGTTGAAAAGCCACGTCATGAATTAACAATTGAACTTGAGGATAACGATTCAGACGGATTAAATTATCTTGCAGGTAAAACTGTAGATTTTGTAAATAAAAAAGCTTTTGAAGGTACAATATTAGCTCATGCTGATGGCGGAGTACCAAATCTAATCGTGTCACTACCAAAATTAGATGAATATACATTCGGCTATACAGTTTACTTCTTTGAATTAGCTTGTGCGATGAGCGGATACTTACTTGGAGTAAATCCATTCGATCAACCAGGCGTTGAGGCATACAAGAAGAATATGTTTGCTTTATTAGGTAAACCAGGATTTGAAGAACTAAAACAGCAATTAGAAGAACGTTTAAAATAATAAAAAAACCGTTGTTAAATTTACTTTGACGACGGTTTTTTTTTATGGATTTAAAATTAAAATTCATGTTTTTACTTAAGTAAGAAAATACTATTCAAAAAGGAGGAGAAAAGCATATGTATCCTTTAAAGTCAAAATTAGAGAATGAAATATTTCCACTTAATGATATTGAGGGGAAATTAAAAAATCATGGGTTTGTTATTGGCGCAAATTGGGACTACGATCATGGAAGTTTTGATTTATTAATGCGAGATGACGACGGGTATCAGTACTTACGTTTACCCTTTAATGTTACTTCAGGTTCATTAGATATGAATGGAGCAGTTATTCAATTTGAGTCTCCATTTTTACTAACTCACGTTTATAATGAGGGTCTTGATGATAATATTGGTTATGAAGGGAATTTAACTGGATCTTTAAACCAGTTTCAAGAACCGATAGATCCAGATGCTAAAGTGCCTAGAAAATATCAAATTAAAGGGTTTGAAATTCTTAAGAAAATTGAAGATGAACTTTTATAAAAAAAAGAGCCAAATCATGAAAATATGATTGGCTCTTTTTTATTAAGTAGAAATGATGTTTAAGTAAGTAAGATTAGGAAATCTTCTTTAGCAATCTGAATACTTTTATCAGGTTTTATAATTGTTTGTTTATCCCGGATTATGCCAATAATCATTTTATCGTTGTCTAATTCTTCTATTACAATGTCATAATAGAATTTTCCAATCATTTTTTGATCAACATTTAATATTTTAACTGTAAATGATTCTAATTGATTTGTTAGTTTAAGTACTACATCTGAGTAACCTTTATGCATTATCGATCCTGACATAACAAAAGAAGTTAGTAAATGTGCTTCAATAATTTCATTGGCACCAGCGCGATAAGCGTTTATTACTTGATTTTTCGTTAAGATTTCTGCGATACAGTGAATCGATTGATTAACGCCTTTTGCAGCAATGATTGTTAAAATTGTTTGCATATCAGCTTCTTGTTCATTTTTATTTTGATCTGCTGTAATTAATATCGTATTAGCAAATTTAAAATTTGCCTTTTCTAAAACTGAATCGTTGGAAGCAGAGCCTTTTACAAAATGCACTTTCCCTAACTCTGGAGGTAATAGTTCTAGGCTTTCATCGATTAATACGATATGGGTAGAAATTGAAGAAGCGTGCAATTGGTTAATTACATTCTTAACTCGTTCGTTCCAACCAACGATGACAATATGGTTCTTTTTTGTAAATGTAAGTACACCTCTAAAATCTGCGTCTTGATTTCGAAAAGTTTGAGCTGTGAATGAAATCATATAATAGGAACCGACCCCGGTACCTAATAAAATTAATATAACGGCAAAAAAACGTCCAACTGGAGATAGAGGTACATAATCACCATAACCTACTGTAAACGTAGTAACGATTGACCACCACATTCCATCCCAAACAGTTGGAAACGTAAAAGGTTCTGCATAATGAATAATTGTTCCAAATATAGCAATCAATGATAATAAAATGACTGTAATTTTAAATAATGTATAGGATTTAAAATAGATTGGTTGGTTACGAAATATTTTCAAGCTTATTCCTCCATCGCAATTTCGTAACACTTATTTTTACCAATAAATAATAAGTTATCACTATTATATACTCTCTATTTCAATTCCACGGATGTTCTCTATTTGTTCAATGTCATAATAAATTTCTGTCGTTCTTCGTTTATTAAACACTAGTAATTTCATTTGTATATAGTGCTCATCATTATTTAAGCCCTTTATTTTAATATTTTTAACTGTAATATCTTGTGCAGTTATTTGATCAATCACAATATTTATATTTTCTTTTCCTATAACTGTTAGCTTTAGGCTTATATCTCTTTCTTTTAATTTTTTTGGACCGAGTTTGTTTATTAAATAAGGAATTAATTCAACACTGATAATTAATAACCCGACTCCAGCAAATGCTGCGGCATAAAAACCAGCCCCAACAATTATTCCGATACCTGAAGCTCCCCAAATCATTGCAGCTGTTGTTAGGCCAGCGATCGTATCGTTACCTCTGCGAAGAATAACGCCAGCTCCAAGAAAACCAATTCCCGATACTATTTGGGCTGGTAAGCGTAATGGATCCATGGAGATATTTAAAAAGTCGCTGCTATGGAATGTATAGGCTGAACTAATTGAAGCGATTGTTAACAGGCAACTCATTATTGAAATGACTAGGCATGTTTTTAAACCAAGAGGTTTTCTTTTTAATTCTCTTTCTAATCCAATAACGGAACCTAGCATTGCTGATATAAGCAATTTTACGAGAATGTCTGGTTGTAGATCCATTTTCTAAACCCCTTTTCTATATAGTTTATGGCTAATTCGACATGTGGTATTACACTTCCTTCGTAGTTAAAATAAATTTTTTTCTTTTTTTATAAAAAAAATAAAAAAAGGGCTTGTCATATTCTAAATGCGATGTTATATTTATATACGTCGCCAAGATGGTTCGACAAAAAGAAACAAAGAAATAAAAAAAAGAAAAAACATGTTGACTTCGATGTTGAAGAGATGTTAATATGAAAAAGTCGCAAAAGACGCGACGGTTTGAACTATGAAAACTAAACAAAACATGAAGTAAACGTCAATTATTAGTTT
>NZ_NUEU01000019.1:0-157489 GCF_002556365.1 Bacillus sp. AFS002410 | reverse complement strand
TAACGAAATTTCGTAAGCTTTATATTTCAATAATAAAAAAAACGACTACCATAAAAGTAATCGTTTTTAAATGAAAGCTATAATTTAATACTTTTCTATGTCTTTTACATCGATTTCGGATAGTTCGCCGTTTAAGGCTTGTTCTTCATAGTCATCAAGGTCTTGTTCATACTGTTCATGCTTTTTAGAAGGGTAGACGGTTCGTTCTTTACCATATATATCAGTGCCGATAAAGTTTTCAAATTCTTCAACATATCCTACATTTTCATAGCTCTCAGTATAAGTGTTTTCATACTCCTCAATATTATTGAATTCAAAATCAGAAGGTGTTTGTGAATTTCCATATCGTTCTACATCTTGTAGAGCGTCTTCAGCGTCATACATCATTGAGCGGTCTTTAGGATCCCTACTAAATGGAGGATTTAGAACTTCTTCCTCAATTGGACGATCGTATCTTATAGAAGAACTTGAAATATGTTGATCATGGGTATGCTCAATTGTTGCTTTCGCTGTAGGAAGTGCTTGTAAACGTTCAAAGGGAATTTCTTCGCCACTAATTTCACATATGCCATATGTTCCATTTTCAATTTTTTGCAGCGCAGTATTTACATCGGTTAATTCATTTCTTAAATGCTCATGAAGAGAAATGTCCTTTTCGCGTTCAAACAATTCAGTACCTAAATCACCAGGGTGATTGTCTATAAGTGAAAGTTCGTCGACTGAATCCCTGAGTGAATATGGAGTAAAAGCTGGATCATTTAATCTTTCTTCTATATGTTGTTTTTGTTTTAGTAATTCAGTTTTAAATGTTTGGATTTGTGATTGTGAAAGCATCATGCTCCCCCTTTTCAATAAATGAATATGGCTATCCATATTTTGTTCAAAAAGGGAGAAAACATGAGTTAAGTTTTTTGAGGAATTGAATTGTCTTAATTAGGAAAAAATATTTCCAATTATTAAGCCTATAACAAGAAGGAATCCCATTATAGTATTTGTTTTTGCTGTTGCTGCCATAGCTGGCATCATTTCCATTGGTTGAGTTTTACCAATAAAACCTTTTGTTGCTTTAATTGCTACCGGTATACTTGCTAAAGAAATCAGTGCAAAAGGTGTAATTAAATTCATTATGACAAATAAAATAACTAATGCATATGCAACGGCAAACATTGAACCAATAAAGATAATTGAATTCTTTTTACCTAATAAGATAACGAGTGTTTTGCGTCCATTTTCTTTATCGTTATCTAAATCGCGTATATTGTTTGCTGTTAAAATTGCTCCAATTGTAATAGAAGTAGGAATTGATAGTAAAATTACATTAGATGGTAAATTTCCAGCTTGGATATAATAAGTAATTCCAATAATGACAACACCCATAAAGAAGCCCGCAACTAATTCTCCAAATGGAGTATATGCAATTGGAAGTGGTCCTCCAGTGTAAAAATAAGCTGCTGCCATACATATTAGACCAATAACTGCTATCCACCAGCTACTTTGAATGCAAATATAAATACCTAAAAGTAGTGCAATACCAAAAAAAGAAAAAGCGAGTGTTAATACAGTTGAAGGTTTAATGCCATCTCTTACGATTGCTCCTCCGATTCCGACAGAACCTTCATGATCAAGACCTCTTTTATAATCATAATACTCATTGATCATATTTGCAGCTGCTTGGATTAATAAACTTGCAATAAGCATCGAAAGAAATAAAAGTAAATGAAATGAATGATCTATATGTGCTAACATTGCACCGATCGCAACAGGAATGAACGCTGCGGTTAATGTATGTGGTCTTAACAAATTCCACCATGTTCTAAAACCTGTTGAGGAAGTTGGTGATTGAATTGTTGGTTGCATTTTTAACATCCTCCTTTTTATTATTATTTGAAAATGTAGGCCATTTTACTTTAAAAAAGTATGGACGAACTTCATAAAATTGACAGTCTACATTCATCGTTGTATCTTTAGTTATATCATGTATTTAACGTATATTTAAGCTAGGGGGAACTATAATGCTTAGAACAGGTCAGCTAGAATCGATTGCATTCTTTGAGCACTCTCTTTTGAATGCAAAAACTTGTTCAAAACGCTTTATTTGTAAAGTGGAAAAAATAATGAATATTCATCCCCTAAGCGTTTACCATTTTTATCATGAATTGGGTTTTACTGAACGCTTTTATTGGTCAAACCAAGAAAACTCGTTAATTCTCACAGGAATTGGTACTTTAGTTCCTTTTCATCATAGTACAGAAGAACAGTATTCTGCAATAGAAAAAGAATGGAAACGCTTTGGAGAGCAAGTGCATATCGAGCAAGAACATTGCTTTGGTACAGGACCTATAGCTCTTGGGGGTTTCTCTTTTTTTGATGATTATAAAGATGATCAAGATTGGAAGAATTTTGGAACCTCTCATTTCTATATACCTAAATTAATGGTGACGGTTACAAAAGAAGGAACATTTATTACTTCTAATTATGAAATAAATGAACAAACTTCCGTAGAGGATTTATTGCTTCAATATAAAGAATATGATGACTTTTTAGAAAACTTTGGAATGAAGCAACCGAGTTTTACGCAATCGGAATGCATCAATAAGGATGAATATGAACCAAATGAATGGATTCAAAGTGTAAAAGAAGCTATACAACAAATGAAAAACGAAAAGTTAGAAAAGGTTGTATTAAATCGCACTTTAGATGCTACATTTTCGGCAGAAGTAAATTCAACAAAAGTAATATATGAACTAGAAGCAACAAGAAATGTTAATTATATTATTTCTTATCAAATAAAAGATACTGTATTTATTAGTGCTACTCCTGAACGATTGATTTCTAAAAAAAATAATACGGTTTCTTCAATGTGCCTTGCGGGTTCAGCTGCTAAAGGAAAAACTAAGGAAGAAAATATAGAGGCTTCTAATTGGCTATTAAATAGTAAAAAAAATAATGGAGAACATGCTTTTGTTGTAAACTATATCCGAGAAACTCTAAAGAAATATTGTAACGAATTATTAATTCCGTCGACCCCAAGAATTATGGCGACTAAAAGCTTATTGCATTTATTTACGCCAGTTGAAGGGAAATTATATAACAACGTTACTTTATTCGAACTAATTCAAGCATTACATCCGACACCAGCACTTGGTGGTTTTCCTAAGGAAGAAGCATGCAAATTAATTCGTGAACTTGAACCTGTGGATCGCGGTTGGTATGGTGCTCCAATTGGATGGATTGATTTAAATGGAAATGGCGATTTTGCTGTAGGCATACGTAGTGCCTTAATTAAGGGAGAAAAAGCAAAATTATATGCCGGTTGTGGTGTTGTACAAGATTCAAAACCAGAGGAAGAATTTTTTGAAACTGGTGTAAAGTTTCTGCCAATGCTGAACGCATTAGGAGGGTTACGAAATGAAAGATAATGAAGCATTAACAAAATATATAGGTGCTCTTGTAGATGAATTAAGCGCACTAAATATTCAAAACGTTGTAATTAGCCCTGGGTCGCGTTCTACACCAATCTCGATGCTTGTAAATGAGCATCCAAAACTTAAGTCTTATATTGCAGTGGATGAAAGAGGAGCAGGTTTTTTTGCTTTAGGAATTGCCAAAAGTACTAAACAGCCAACAGTTTTAATTTGTACATCTGGAACAGCGGCTTCTAACTATTTACCTGCAATATCTGAAGCGAGAGAATCTAGAATTCCTTTGATCGTATTAACAGCTGATCGACCACATGAGCTGCGAGATATTGGTGCACCGCAGGCCATGAATCAAATTGGCTTATATGGTTCTTTTGTAAAAAAATTCATTGAACTGGCCTTACCAGAAGCTTCTGAGGCAATGTACCAATATGCCCGTTCAAGTATTAATCGACTTTACCGTTCATGTGTGACTGCTCCCATGGGGCCTGTACATATGAATGTGCCTCTACGAGAACCATTAGTTCCAAATTTTGCAATTGATGATTTATTTTCGTCAGGAAAACGTAAAAATTCTGCTCATACGATACTTACTAAAACTCTTGCGATAATTTCAGAGGAAACAAGAAATGAAATCACCGAGCTTTTTCAATCAAAAAGAAAAGGCTTATTAGTTTGTGGACCGTATGTTGAAGGCGATGCTTTAAAAAGGATTATTGCTTTAGGAAGTTTATTAGACTACCCAGTTCTTTGTGATCCGCTTTCAAATGGTAGAGCAAATAATAATGAGGATTCAA
The DNA here is from genome assembly GCF_002556365.1 of Bacillus sp. AFS002410. Lineage (NCBI taxonomy): Bacteria > Bacillati > Bacillota > Bacilli > Caryophanales > Bacillaceae > Bacillus > Bacillus sp. AFS002410. Next base: position 153,273 of record NZ_NUEU01000019.1, on the reverse strand, counting down.
ATGTAATCGATACATACGATACGTTCCTTCGTTTTGAAGATATTGCTAATTCACTTGAGTCTGAAATAATTGTTCGATTTGGCTCGATGCCTGTCTCTAAGACATTTACTCAATATACACAAAGGCAACAAGATTGTGAGCTGATTGTAATTGATGAAGGTGACCTATGGAGAGATCCAACATTAAAAGCTACACAAATGATTTCATGTGATGATCTTGAATTTTGTAATGCAATTTTCGAATCATATGAGAAGACAACTGAATTTCAACCTGATTGGTTGAATGAATGGAAATCAATTAATGAAAAAACGAAAAACGGACTTCAGCAAGTTGAACAGTTTGATGAACTTTTTGAGGGGAAAATTGTTCAAGTTTTAGCAAAGTCTATAGAGGAAGAAAGTACTTTATTTGTATCAAACAGTATGCCAATTCGTGATGTAGATACATTTTTACTTTCGCAATCTAAAAAGTTAAAAATTGCTTGTAATCGAGGCGTAAATGGTATTGATGGAACAATTGCGACCGCATTAGGAATGGCAGCAGCTGGAGACAATGTGACATTATTGATTGGAGATTTATCTTTCTACCATGATTTAAATAGTCTAGTACTTTCTAAGCTACATCATTTGCCTTTACGAGTTATTCTCGTTAATAATGATGGAGGCGGCATCTTCTCATTTTTACCTCAATCAAAAGAGGAAAAGCATTTCGAAGCATTGTTTGGCACTCCATTAGGATTGGATTTTGAACATGCTACAGCACTTTTCGGTGGAATTCATACAAAAATTAATAATTGGTTCGATTTTGAAGATGTGTTGTCTAGAAAGAATGATGGTTTACAAGTTATCGAAATTCGAACAAATCGTCAAGAAAATTATGATCTACATCAAAAAGTTTGGAGCATTGTAAAATCTAAATACGAAAAGTAAAGTTAGGTGTTCCTGCTAATGGAAATTAAGATTAATGAAGTTACCTATTCATATACTGAATCTGGTCAAGGGCAAACAATTCTCTTATTGCACGGTTTCACCGGTTCAAAGGAAACATGGGGAAATTTAATAAAAGAGCTAGAACTAAATTTTCATGTAATAGCAATTGATTTATTAGGGCATGGTGAGACTGATGCTCCAATTGATGACGAACGTTATAAAATGGAGTATGCTGCTAAAGATCTATCTGACTTTTTAATACAAAAGCAGATTGATTCTGTGCATTTATTAGGCTATTCAATGGGTGGTAGACTAGCCCTCTATTTTGCTTTGGCCTACCCAGCTAAAATTAGCTCACTTATTTTAGAAAGTTGTACAGCTGGTCTTAATACTGAGCGTGAAAGATTAGCTCGAATCGAACAAGATACTAAATTATCCTCGATGATCATGAATGATGGCATTGAAACATTTGTTAATTATTGGGAAAACATACCGTTATTTTCTACACAAAAGAATCTACCTAAATCATCACAGGAAGAGATTAAACAAGGTAGATTAAATCAGTCACCAATTGGACTAAGTAATAGTCTAAAAGGGATGGGGACAGGCATCCAGCCTTCTTTATGGAATGATTTAAATCAATTTCACAAAACAACATTATTAGTTTGTGGTGAATATGATGAAAAGTTTTGCCTAATAATGGGGAAAATGAACGAGAAGCTAAAAAATAGCGAAATTATAAAAATTCCACACGCTGGCCATGCAATTCATGTGGAACAATCGGAAAAATTTGCTACAATAGTAAGTGGGTTTTTATTGGAAAGAGAAAAGGAGGAAATTTCATGACTATTGAATGGGTACAAGAAAGAAAGTATGAAGAAATTTTATATTCTACATATAATGGAATCGCTAAAATTTCAATCAATCGTCCGCACGTACATAACGCATTTACACCATTAACAGTATCAGAATTGATTGATGCTTTTGCTTATGCAAGAGATGACCAAAAAATTGGTGTTATTATTTTAACAGGTGAAGGTGGAAAAGCATTCTGTTCTGGAGGAGACCAAAGTGTTCGCGGACACGGTGGTTATGTTGGACAAGACCACATTCCTCGCCTTAATGTATTAGATTTACAACGCTTAATTCGTGTTATTCCAAAGCCTGTAATTGCGATGGTAGCTGGATACGCAATTGGTGGAGGACATGTTCTTCACGTAGTTTGTGACTTAACAATCGCTGCAGAAAACGCTAAATTTGGACAAACTGGTCCAAAAGTAGGTAGCTTTGACGCTGGTTATGGCTCAGGCTATTTAGCTCGTATTGTAGGTCATAAAAAAGCTCGTGAAATTTGGTACTTATGCCGTCAATATAATGCACAAGAAGCATCAGATATGGGCTTAGTAAACAAAGTAGTACCTTTAGAAGAATTAGAAACTGAAACAGTTAAATGGGCTGAAGAAATGCTTGAAAAGAGTCCAACTGCACTTCGTTTCTTAAAAGCAGCAATGAATGCAGATACAGATGGTTTAGCTGGAATTCAACAGCTAGCTGGAGATGCAACACTTCTTTACTACACAACTGATGAAGCAAAAGAAGGCCGCGATGCATTTAAAGAAAAACGTACACCTGATTTCGATAAATTCCCACGTTTTCCTTGATTTGAAAGAAGATAAAAGCTTGATGAGCAATCATCAAGCTTTTCAGTTTATAGGCAAAGTCCTAAAAATTTGATTTTCAGACTGCCTGAAAACGTTTGTCTTTCGAGGCACGAAGTCTGATGAGGAGCGGAGTTACCCTACCGGTAATGAGCACCGCAGACAGACGAAGTAACGAAGAAAGCGAGCGTTTGGCGGGCAGTCTGAAAGCTTGATGAGCAATCATCAAGCTTTTTTGAATTAATTTTCATTACAGTAAGGAAGTGTATTTAAATGAGTCAAATTCCGAATTTTTTACTTGAAAGAGTCAGATTAACTCCTGATCGAGTAGCCGTTGCAACCGATGTAGAGGAAATTACGTTTAAGGAATTACATAACCGGGTTTTAAATCTAGCATATAAATTTCACCAATTAGGTATAAAAGACGAGTCCCATGTGTCTGTTTTAATGAATAATTCCGTTGAGTTTATACAAGTTGTATATGCCCTTCATTATATCGGAGCTACATCAATTTTACTGAATATAAGATTAAGTGATGATGAAATAAGATACCAATTAGAAAATAGTGATTCTGAATTTTTAATCGTAACAAATTCAAATGCAATCAAGGTACCTGAAAATATTAAATTGATAAATATAGATGGGTTGGAACATGTCGAAATGAAGGATTTTCCGATCCGGTATAATTTTGATGAGGATAAAATCGCTACAATGATGTACACATCCGGAACAACTGGCTTCCCAAAAGCAGTTTTACAAACTTATCGTAACCACTTTAACAGTGCCGTTGCATCAGTCTTAAATTTAGGATTAGAGCAGCAGGATGTATGGCTAGTTTGTTTACCAATGTTCCATGTAGGTGGCTTATCAACTGTATACAAAAGTGCGATTTATGGAATGAAAATTGTCATAACAAATAAAGCTGATGCACAAACAATTAAAGACTGCGTCATAAAGCATAATGTAACCATTCTATCTGTCGTTACAAAAGTTTTAAATGACCTCTTAACACTTGTTGAAGGAACAAATGATTTAAAAAGTGTAAGGGCAGCTTTACTTGGAGGGGGTCCTGCACCACTTCCACTGTTACAAAAGGCAAGTTCTTTAAATGTACCAGTTTATCAAACATATGGAATGACTGAAACATGTTCACAGATAGCAACTCTTTCTCCTGAATACATGCTTTCTAAACTTGGTTCTGCTGGTAAAGCTTTATTCGGTTGTACACTTGAAATAAAAGAAGATGGTCGAACTTGCTTACCTGGAGAAGTAGGAGAAATTGTCGTCAAGGGACCGAATGTAAGTAAAGGGTATTATAAGCTTGATCGGGATTTGAATGCATCTGATTACCTTTACACAGGTGATTTAGGTTATGTAGATGAAGATGGCTTTTTATTCGTAGTTGATCGTCGAAGTGACTTAATTATTTCTGGGGGAGAGAATGTCTATCCTGCAGAGATCGAATCAGTATTATTATCGCACCCAGACATTATTGAAGCTGGTGTAACTGGCAAAGAAGATCCAGCTTGGGGAAAGGTACCTGTTGGATTTGTGATCAGTAAATCCTCTAATCCTCCATCCCAAGAAGAACTAATCGAGTATTGTCGAGATAAAATAGCGGGATATAAAATTCCAAAAGAAATAATTTATGTAGAAAACTTACCAAGAAATGCAACAAACAAGCTAGTAAGAAGAGAGCTGCTAAAGCTTTTATAAGGGGAATTAATGATGTTAATTCAACAAATTGAATTATTTTTAATTGAACAGCCTTTAAAGATACCATTTAAAACAAGCTATGGTACATATGAAAAACGTGAAAGTATTATTGTTAAAATTATCGATGAAAATGGAGTGCATGGTTTTGGGGAAGTTATTGCTTTTTCTGAACCGTGGTATACGGAAGAAACGATTTATTCAGCACTTCATGTTTTACAAGATTTCTTAATCCCAAAATTATTATATAAACAATTTAATCATCCTAGTGAAGTAGCATTGCAGTTAAATCAATTTAAAGGGAATCAAATGGCTAAAGCAGGGCTTGAAAGTGCGTATTGGGATTTGTATAGTAAACAAAATTCAATTTCGTTAGCGCAAGCCTTAGGGGGCAATAAAGCTGAGATACCAGTTGGGGTCGTTATTAGTATAGACGAGCCAGGAAAAATGACAAAACAAATTGGTGACTATTTAGCACAAGGATATGAACGATTTAAAATAAAGGTTTCGAGAGAAAATGATTACGAAATTGTATCTACTATTCGAAATAGCTATCCGACAATTCCTTTAATGATTGATGCTAATTCGGATTATTCGATAGACGACATCCCTCAACTAAGAAAATTAGATCAATTTAATCTAATGATGATTGAGCAGCCTTTCGGTGAGCGCCAATTTATTGAACATGCTATTCTTCAAAAGGAAATTTCGACCCCTGTTTGTTTAGATGAAAGTATTTGTTCCATTGAGGATGTTCAAATTGCCCACGAACTAAAAGCATGTAAAATCATTACTGTAAAGCCTGGCAGAGTCGGAGGACTAACCAACTCAATCGAAATTCATCGTTATTGCGTTGAAAAGAATATTCCAATTTGGGTTGGGGGTATGATCGAAACAGGAATCTCTAGAATTCAAAACGTTGCATTAGCCTCTCTTCCAGGATTTACGATCCCTGGAGATATATCGGCCTCATCTAGACATTGGGAGCGCGATATTATTTATCCAGAGGTAGCATTAATAAATGGAAAAGTTAGAGTTCCAGATGGGCCTGGTATAGGAGTAGAAGTGGATGAAGCAAGAGTGAGAAGTCTTTCTAAAAAGATTTATAGACATGCTTAAAAAAATAGACAAAAAAATACGATCAAATTAAACTTGTCATTCATTTCAAGTTTCTTTGACCGTATCTTTTTTTATTTCCTTATTTTTCTTCTCAGGTACTGGATCAAATCCACCTGGATGAAACGGATGGCACTTAAGTATTCTTTTAGTCGTTAAATAAGAGCCTTTTAGCGCACCATGAGTCTGTAGTGCCTCTAATCCATAATGAGAGCATGTTGGATAAAATCTACATGAAGGTGGCGTTGCAGGTGATATCCATTTTTGATAAAATCGAATGATTCCAATTAATATTTTATTCATATACAAACCTTACGTCTGCTAGAATTATTTTTCATCATGGTTATTATTCATTTTTACGTCTTCTAGCTTATCGACTTTATGCTGTACTCCATAGCCTTTATTTACAGTAAGTACGAATGCACCAAACACAACAACGATAATAATTCCACTAACAACAAATACTCCAGTCATACGCTAATCCTCCTAAATAGTTATACTACTATGATATAGTATACTGTCCAATATGCAAGGCATTCAAATATTTTCATAAAGATTAAGGAATATTATTTTAATAATGATGAAACATTTTAATAGACATAGTACAATGGATAAACAAGTATGAATGTAGGAAGGTTAAAATGTACATATTTAAAGATTTTTACCATAATACAGTTGAATTATCATTTGAGAAGCATCCATTTGCACTCAATCCAAAGCATGTTTGGGTTATTTGTAAATACAATGACCAATGGTTACTAACAGACCACCAAAGAAGAGGATACGAATTTCCAGGTGGAAAAGTAGAAGAAGGCGAAACGCCAGAAGAAGCCGCTAAACGCGAAGTTTTAGAAGAAACCGGTGGAAATGTATCTAAAATTAATTACCTAGGGCAGTATCGTGTTACAGGTAAGGACAAAATCATTATAAAAAATATTTACTTTGCCGAAATAAGTGAACTGTTAACACAAAAGCATTATTTTGAAACAAACGGCCCTGTCCTATTAGATGAATTTCCACCAAACATAAAAAGGGATCGAAGATTTAGTTTTATCATGCGTGACGAAGTATTTTCACAAAGTTTAAGTTATTTAAATAATAAAAAAGGCTCACTTTTATAAGTGAGCCTTTTTACGTTTTTTTGGTTTGAAAATAAATCATGGGTTGGGCAAAAAAAGAAAGGTGAGGGTGGGAACAAATCCGAGGAAGTGCAAATAAAAAAGGAGAAACTGCAATTAAATCTAGGGAAGTGCAAATAAAAAAGGAGAAACTGCAATTAAATCTGGGGAGGTGCAAATAAAAAGGAGAAACTGCAATATAAATCAGCAAAACTGCAAATAAAGGCATTAAATTAGAACAAAGTGTAGTGTGTGAATCAAAAAAAGAAAAAATATCATTAAAATAGTTCGAGTAAGTACAAAATCATGTAAAAAATCATAATAAACACGAAATTGCTCCCCTCAATTAATGCTCAAATGATGTTTATCAACAAAGATTCCCGTTATATCAACAAAAATCATTGTTATATCAACAAAAATCAGTACTTTATCAACAAAGTTCACAACTTTATCAATAAAGTTCACTTAGTGTTCGTACTTTCCAAACATGCTAAAAAAGCTCACACCTCCGGTGAGCTTTTCACTTATTTTTTTAATGTTTTTCTCTCTATATATTCAACAATTATATACATTACACCAGCGCAAACGCTGATGATTAATACACTCATTAAAACGAGCGTGAAGTTAAATACTTGGAAGCCATATACGATTAAATAGCCGAGTCCGCTTTTGGAAACTAAGAACTCTCCGACAATCACTCCTACCCAAGCTAAGCCGACATTTACTTTTAATGTTGAAATGACGGTAGGTATACTAGCAGGAAAGATGACATTTTTAAAGATTTGAGTTTTTGTTGCTCCAAAACTTTTAATGACTTTTACGTAATTTTCGTCTACTTGTAAAAAGGCTTGATAAATAACTAGTGCTGTAATGACAAAACTTATAATGATCCCCATGGCAATTATTGAAGAATACGAAGGTCCAAAAATAACGATAATGATTGGGCCAAGCGCAACCTTTGGCATTGCATTAAAAACTACTAAAAACGGGTCTAGTACTTTTGAAGTGAATGGATACCACCAAAGTATAATGGCTAGAACTAATCCAAGAATTGTACCTAAAATAAAGCCAACTAACGTTTCAGTAATCGTAGTCATAGCATCATGATAAATCGAGCCATCCGCGATTTTAGAGATAAATAAATCGTAAATTTTAGTTGGTGCACTAAATAATAATGGATCAATTATTCTTCGGTGGCTTAAGAGCTCCCAAGCTATGAAAAATATAATAATAATTAATATTTGGATAAAAAATACTAAAAGTTTTTTGCGGCGATTTTTTTTTGCTATTTTGTCATGATAGGATTTTAGCTCATCATATACTTTATCCACGTTTCTCCAACTCCTTCCAAATAGAAGAAACGTAAGATGAAAAAAGTGATTGGTGTCGTGCTTCAAAAGGGGAGTGCGTACGTAATTCATCTGGTAAATGAAAAACTTTTGATATTTTTGTAGGAACATTAGTTAGCGTAATGACCCGATCACACATTGCTACAGCTTCTTCGATATCGTGAGTTACTAATATAGCGGTTGTATTTAACTTTTTAAATAAGTTGAAAACTAATTCTTCTAGTTTTACTTTATTTTGATAATCTAAAGCTGAAAATGGTTCATCCAATAATACAATTGATGGGCTTGTAGAGAGAGTTCTTACTAATGCAACTCGTTGTCTCATTCCACCAGAAAGTTCTCTTGGGTATGCATTTTCGTAATCTTTTAATCCAACTTCATTTAACAATTCTAAAGTTCGATTCTTGTTTTCTTCTGTGTCCTTATCTAGAATTTGAAGACCTAGAAATATATTTTCCTTAATTGTTTTCCAAGGGAACAAATAATCGTGCTGAAGCATGTAACCAATTTCCCCTGATTTTATATTATATGGCTTGCCTTTAAACTTTACTGAACCCTCATATGGTACAAGCAAGGAAGAAATAATAGACAAAAGTGTGCTTTTTCCACATCCACTTGGACCTAGTACTGAAACAAATTCACCCTTTTCAACATTAAACGTTAAACCATCCAATATTTTAATTGCTTTTTGCTTTGATAAAAATACATGAGAAATATCATCAATTGTAAGATAGCTCATTTTAATGACCTTCTACTTCTCCGTAGATTTTTCAGCGAATTTTGTATCAACTAATACTGAGTGTGGAACCTCTTTTGGTAATACGCCAGAGTGTTTCATGATCGTTTGAAGATTATTCCACTCATCTTCTTCTAATATTGGATTTGTTGAATAAGAGTTTTGAGACTTATAACGATCAATAACTTTTATTGAAATATCTAAAGGTGTATCTTTAAAGAATGGTGCAACACTTTTTGCGATTTCTTCAGCGGAATGAGAATCAACCCATTGCTCGGCTTCATAAATTGCATCAGTAAATTGTTGAGCTGTTTTAGCATTCTTCTTCAAATAACTTTCTTTTGCTATAAAAGCCGTGTAAGGTACTTTTCCTGATTCTAATCCGAATGAAGCGACGATTTTGCCTCTTCCTTCTTTTTCCATAATACTTGCTGTAGGCTCAAATAATTGTACATATTGTCCAGTCCCTGATGCATATGCATTCGCGATATTAGCAAAGTCGATGTTTTGGATAAGATTCAAATCTTTATGTGGATCAATCCCATGTTTACTTAGGACGTATTCGCCAACCATTTGTGGCATGCCACCTTTTCTTTGCCCTAAAAACGTTGTGCCTTTTAGTTGATCCCAATTAAATGTACCAGTTTGATTTCTCGCTACTAAAAAAGTTCCATCCGTTTGAGTCAGTTGAGCAAAGCTTTTAACTGGATCATTTGCTCCTTGAGCGTATACATAGATTGTTGTTTCAGGACCAACTAATCCAATATCTGCACCGTTTGATAGCACAGCAGTCATTGTTTTATCTCCACCAGCAGTAGTCGTTAATTCAACATCTAATCCATGCTTTTTAAAAATCCCTTCACTTATGGCCACATATTCAGGTGCGTAGAATAATGAATGAGTCACCTCTGCAACTCTTACTTTTGTATTGCCATCTTTTGGTTTATCTTTCGAGCAAGCACCTAAAATAGAAGCAACTAATAAAAATAAAATAACGAACCATTTGATTTTCATTTAATCCCTCCTAATCAAAAATATACAATTAGCCTATGCAATAGGAGAAAATGGGTGAATGCGGAGTTCTGACGTGCAGTTTGACTGAAGAACAGCAGAAATTTTTTGGACAAAAGAAAAAACCTCTCAAAATTCCTTTTTTAGGAAATTAGAGAGGTTTTTATTTATTGCTCTTCGAAAAATATTTTCGAGTATCTTCGCGTATTTCGCTAGGTAAAACAGTTGCTAATTCTTTGTTTAACCACGAAAGTGTTTTACTACGTAAATATTCATGCATTTTTTCTTCTGCAGAGAGCATGACTAAATTGATCGTGCAAGTAGCACTTGGAGTACAACCTTTTTCTCTATATAGATAACCATTATCTTTAATGTTTTTACATTGAAATATGGGTTTAGAACCTTCAACTGCTTCAATTACATCCCAAAAAGAAATTTCTTCTGGAGATTTAGCAAGTTTAAAACCACCTTTAACTCCTGGAACTGAACTTACAATACCAGCTTTAGATAATTTACTAAAAATCTTTGAGAGATATGTATCTGAAACACCTTGAAAGAAGGAAAGTTCCTTTATTCCAATTGGAGAATCTTCAGGAGTATCAATTAAATAAACTAGGCAGTGAAGTGCATACTCAACTCCAACGCTATACTGCATTAAAACACCTTCTTCATAAAAGAGATTATGTTAATTAATCTTAGAAATGTTTTATTTCTTTGTCAAACATTTACTTTTAGAGCAAATAAATGAGTTTGACAAAATAAAAAAAACGATTTATTATGGATTATATCAATCGGCGATTAAGTTAGTCGCCGATTGTTTAATATAATTCTACATCTAAACATTTATTTTTAGAATTAACTTTTTTAGGGGGAAATAAAATGGAACAACAAATTAATTATTATAAGTTAGCACCAGAAGCACTTAAAATAATGATGGAAATGGAAAAGTATACTAAATCAACGGGTATAGACCATAAACTTCGTGAACTTATTAAAATTCGTGCTTCACAAATTAATGGTTGTGCATTTTGCATCGACATGCATACCTCTGAAGCAAGAGAAATAGGTGAAACGGAACAACGTATATATTGTCTTACTACATGGAAAGAGTGTGCTTTTTATACAGATGCAGAAAAAGCAGCATTAGAGTTAACAGAGCATATCACATTGATCCCGAATAAAGGTGTGCCAGGAGAACTCTATAATCGTGTTAGTAAACACTTCAGCGAAAAGGAATATGTAAATCTTGTCCTTATAATCAATCAAATTAATAGCTGGAATAGAATCTCTATATCAATGGGGAATACACCAGCTGAAAGATAATTATGTCTTTATATAAAAAAAGCATCCAAATGAACAGTTTGGATGCTTTTGCATTTTAGGATTTATAATATGGCATTAGATTAATAGCGAAATTTTAACTCTGATTAAAAAGGGCTATCCAAATGTCATTAATTCTGACTTTAGGACAGCCCTTACATTTTTATTTATTAAATTATTTTAAAGGTCCACCAAGCTCAGCTAATTGAGCGTCAAAGCCTTCAAACTTTTTGAAGTTTTCTTGGAATTTTTTTACTAATTCAAGAGCTTTTTGATCATATGCTGATTTATCTTCCCAAGTTGTTGATGGAACTAATACGCTATCAGGTACACCAGGTACATGAGTTGGAATTGCTAATCCGAAAAACTCATCTTGTGTAGTTTCAATGTTGTTTAAATCTCCTTCAAGTGCAGCGTGAACCATTGCTCTTGTGTAAGAAAGATTCATACGTTTACCAACGCCATATTCTCCACCAGTCCAGCCAGTGTTTACTAAGAATACATTTACATTATGTTTTTCAATTTTTTCACCAAGCATTTTTGCATATTCTACAGCTGGAAGCGGTAAGAATGGTGATCCAAAGCATGTTGAGAATGTTACTTGTGGAGATGTAACACCACGCTCAGTACCTGCTAATTTACTAGTAAATCCACTTAAGAAGTGGTACATTGCTTGCTCTTTTGTTAATTTGCTGATTGGAGGTAATACTCCAAATGCATCAGCAGTTAAAAAGATAATTGCATGTGGATGTCCAGCAACGCTTGGCTCAATGATATTTTGAATTGCTTGCATTGGATATGCAGCACGAGTATTTTCTGTTAAAGTTGTATCATCATAGTCAGCTAAACGGCTATCAGATTTAACAACTACATTTTCTAAAACAGTACCAAATTTAATTGCAGAGAAAATTTGTGGCTCTTTTTCAAATGTTAAGTTGATACATTTAGCGTAGCAACCGCCTTCAATATTGAATACACCATTATCTGACCAGCCATGCTCGTCATCACCGATTAATTTGCGGTCTGCATCAGCAGATAATGTAGTTTTACCAGTTCCTGAAAGACCAAAGAATAATGCTACATCGCCTTCGCTACCAACGTTAGCAGAACAGTGCATTGGTAAAACATTATTTTGTGGTAATAGGAAATTCATGATAGAGAAAATTGATTTTTTCATTTCTCCAGCGTATTCAGTACCACCAATTAAGATTATTTTCTTTTCAAATGATACAATAACAAATGCCTCTGAATTTGTTCCATCTACTACTGGGTCTGCTTTAAATGTCGGAGCAGAAACAATTGTAAACTCAGCTTCATGAGTTAGAAGTTCTTGCTCAGTTGGGCGAATAAATAATTGATGAGCAAATAGGTTGTGCCATGCAAATTCGTTAATTACTTGGATAGGTAAACGGTACTCAGTATCTGCGCCAGCAAATCCTTTAAATAAGAATAGTTCGTTACGATCTTTTAAGTAGTTAAGTACTTTGCTATATAATTTTTCGAATACGTCAGCAGAGATTGGTTGGTTTACTGAACCCCAATCGATTAAATTTTCAACAGATGCCTCTTTAACAATAAATTTATCCTTAGGTGAACGTCCAGTATATTTGCCTGTTGAAACGCTAACTGCTCCTGTTGACGTTAAAATTCCTTCTTGTCTTGTTAGGACTTTTTCAACTAACTCAGAAACGCTAAGTTGGTTATACATTTGATTACTAATAAGTAATTCGTTTAATTCAAAGTTTACATCAACTGTCTTCATATACTAATACCATCCTTTAAATATATTTGTCTGCCATGTAGGTATCTCGATAAATAGTATAACACATTTATTTTAATAGTGTATACTATTAGTTAGCAAAATGTGTTATGAATTTCATTAAAAAATAAATTTGAGTAAAATGATTTAATTAATAGGTGTAATTTCGTCAATAGAATATGATAAATAGTAATTTCCATTTAAATAGAAATTAAAAGTTATTGTAGAATTATGTCATAAGTAATGATAAAAGTTGTTGACAAGAAAGTGAAATTTTAATATGATACTTTTCATACGGATACTCTCTTATCCCGAGTAGGTGGAGGGATACAGGCCCTACGAAGCCCAGCAACCTCACTTTTAGTGAAAGGTGCTGAACCTGATGCAAGACTTTTTTTTATGTCTTGAACGATAAGAGCGAAAGGCAAATAACCAAGAACCCTTTCCTCAGGTAATATTTGATAAGAGGAAGGCTTTTTTTTTGCTCAAAACTTAAATACAGTGGCAATTTCGTAATTTACACTGAGTTATCTTTATCTTAAATGGGAAACATAGGAATAGGAACAAACTTTTTATTCTTATGTTGAGAAAAAAGAGATCCGTCAATTCAATTTAGGAGGGGACTCAATGTCACAACGTCGTTTATTTACTTCAGAATCAGTTACAGAAGGACATCCAGATAAAATCTGTGACCAAATCTCAGATTCAATTCTTGATGCAATTTTAGCAAATGATCCGAATGCTCGTGTAGCAGCGGAAACATCAGTTACAACAGGTCTAGTACTTGTTGCAGGTGAAATCACAACTTCTACTTATGTAGATATTCCAAAAATCGTTCGCGAAACAATCCGTGAAATCGGTTATGATCGTGCAAAATACGGATTTGATGCAGATACATGTGCAGTTTTAACTTCTATCGATGAGCAATCAGCAGATATCGCTTTAGGTGTAGACCAAGCGTTAGAAGCACGTGAAGGTAGCATGTCAGATGAAGAAATCGAAGCAATCGGAGCAGGTGACCAAGGTTTAATGTTCGGTTTTGCTGTAAATGAAACACCTGAATTAATGCCACTTCCAATTTCATTATCACACAAAATTGCTCGCCGTTTAACGGAAGTTAGAAAAAATGAAACAGTTTCTTACTTACGTCCAGACGGTAAAACTCAAGTAACTGTTGAGTATGATGAAAACAACAAACCAGTTCGTATTGATGCAATCGTTGTATCAACACAACATGGTCCAGAAGCTACTCAAGCTCAAATCGAAAATGATATTAAAGAACTTGTAATTAAACCAGTTGTACCAGCTGAGTTAATTGATGAAAATACAAAATTCTTTATCAACCCAACAGGTCGTTTCGTAATTGGTGGACCTCAAGGTGATGCAGGTTTAACAGGTCGTAAAATTATCGTTGATACTTACGGTGGATATGCTCGTCACGGTGGTGGCGCATTCTCTGGTAAAGATGCAACTAAAGTTGACCGTTCTGCTGCTTACGCTGCACGTTACGTTGCGAAAAACATCGTAGCTGCTGGCTTAGCTGATAAAGCTGAAGTTCAATTAGCATATGCAATTGGTGTAGCTAAACCAGTTTCAATCGCTATTGATACTTTTGGTACAGGTAAAGTTTCAGAAGAAAAACTAGTTGAAGTAATTCGCAACAACTTCGACCTACGTCCAGCTGGAATTATCAAAATGCTTGACTTACGTCGTCCGATTTACAAACAAACTGCTGCTTATGGTCACTTCGGCCGTACAGATATCGATCTTCCTTGGGAGCGTACTGACAAAGCAGAAGTTTTAAAAACTGAAGCAGGTCTATAATAATAAGTTTAAGGCTGAATACGGCATTTGCTGTATTCAGTCTTTTTTTGTTTATACAGAGTTACATTCTAATAGAAGACAAATATAGATAGGCATACTTAAAAATGATTTTTCATAGGTTTAAATGACTAAATCAAAGTTTTAAATGGAGGAACCTATGAAGGCAATAATTTATACAAAATACGGTCCACCAGAAGTTCTACAGCTAAAAGAAGTTGAAAAACCTACAATAAATGATGATGAAGTGTTGATAAAAATACACGCAACAACCGTAACAGCAGGAGATGTAAAACTACGAGCCTCAGAATTCCCTTTTATGTATTGGCTACCTTCTCGACTTATGTTTGGCCTAACAAAGCCGAGAAATAAAATACCTGGTTGTGAGCTAGCAGGAGAAATCGTCACAGTTGGGAAAAAAGTGAAAAATTTTAAAACAGGTGATCATATTTTCGGGTATAGCGGATTTTCTTTTGGTGCTAATGCTGAATATATTTCTTTACCTGAGCAAGGAGTGCTTACCAAAAAGCCAATTAATATGTCATTCGAGCAAGCTGCAGCTGTGCCTGTCGGGGCAATTACGGCACTACATTTTTTAAGAAGGAGTATTATCCAAAACGGGCAAAGTGTGCTTATTTATGGTGCTTCGGGAAGTGTAGGAACTTATGCGATACAACTCGCAAAATATTTCGGCACAGAAGTTACTGCTGTGTGTAGTACATCAAACTTAGAGTTGGTCAGATCTCTTGGAGCAATAGAAGTGGTAGATTATACAAAGGAAGACGTTACGAAAAGTAGGAAAACTTATGACATTATTTTTGATACGGTAGGCAAGACTTCTTTTTCAGACTGTAAAAAATTACTGAATAAAGATGGGACCTATTTATTAAGTGCAGTATGGAAGCCCTCAGTGTACTTTAAAGCATTTTGGAGTAATTTGACCAGTAATGAAAAAGCCATCCTTGGAGTAGCAAATATGAACAAGGAAGATTTGAATTATATTAAAGCACTTATTGAAGCGGGTAAATTAACATCTGTGATTGATCGGCATTACCCACTTGATCAAATTGCTGAAGCACATCATTATGTAGAACAAGGCCATAAGAAGGGGAATGTAGTAATTAATATTAGGGGTAATAATCAACTTTAAAATCATAATTTAGGAATCCCTCAAAAATTGATTTTGAGGGATTCCTAAATTTGCAATCTTTTTTATAGATTTTCATTTTGCTGTCTTATTTCTTCACCAGCTAAAATCATATTTGCTGTTTCAATTTTGCGAAGTTCATCCACTGAATGACCAGGGTCGAGATTATTAAGGTTCGCTTGTATTTTCATTTGCTCTTCATTTATAAGGGGTTTATTTTGTTTAGTCAAATTATTACCTCCATATATATAGTAGAAACTTGAAGAAATTCTTCATAGTAGTTAGTCTTAACGATTTGACTAACTTCATTCAAAAGATGAAAAATCGATCTACTTGCTTAATTCATGAACTAATTTTTGATAGGTGTAAAAAGCTGGCTTAGGTGAATAATCATCCTTCATAATGCCAAATTGATGAAATAGATCGTCTTTTGAGCTATCAGCATCCCTTAAACCGAAAAATTCATAATGAGTAATATTTAGTTCCTGGCGAAGTGCGTAGACCGTTCGAACAACTTTTTCAAGGACGTCTGATTGCTTTGCATACGATCTTTCTATTTGAATAAACGGATTTTTCCCGGTTGGCCATCCATTTTCCGTAATGTGAATTGGAAGTGTTGTAGGGAATCCATTGCGATTTAATGTCTCTCGAAACTTACGTAGTATATTCTCTACTGAGACTGCAATTTCCTCAATTTCCAGTGGTTCCTCAAATACATCCACATAAAAATTATGACCAACATAATCAATTGAATGAATTAATTCATCCCCACCAATTTTCATTAGGTTCTCCCAAAAATGTGGAATTGTTTTTTCTCCTTCAGGAACCGAACCAAACCCGATTTTAACTTTTAAATTATTTTTTGTTATTTCTTCTTTTGCAATGAGTATTCCTTGTACAAGTGCTTCAAATACATATGGTTTCGATCCATCCATAAACGATAAATTAGGTTCGTTCGTAATTTGAATTGATTCAAGAAAAGGACCATATTCTTTAATTACTTTACGAACGAAATTCAACCAATATTCTAGTGACAGGCTTTGCTCCATAAGGCATCCAATTGTTAAATCACCTAATAACCCAGCGTTCTTATAGCGATTTAAAGAATTAAATACTTTTTCTTCCGTTTCTGGACCCATATAGACTGCATACATTCTAGGTAAAAGCTGTTTAGCATTACCTTTAAGCTCTTTGAGTGCGGATGATATTTTTTCATAATTATCTTCTGGTCCAGTAGCTAATCCTATAGGTGTACCGGCTACGCTAAGGGGATAGATTCCGAAAGTTAATCCGTTTGATTTCATAATACCTCTCCTTTTTTATAGTAAATTATTGTTTACTATTTTAAATATGGTTTATTTGTAAAATGTGGTATAATCTAAACTAAGGTCGAATAAATAATAAACCTTTATTTACTATGTGTCAATTTGGAAATTTTTGTACAGGAAGGTATGAAAGTCGCATGACGAATTCGAAAACACACCAAATAGCAGAGAAATTTATCCAATTACTCCCGCTAGTTTTTAATAAGTTTAACAAGCCAGGTTCAAAAAATTCACTAAAGAATAAACAGTCTGAGTTAACCCATTTGCAAAGTCATATACTTGAGGAATTATTTCAAACACCTGATGGAATCTCACTTACAGAGCTAGCTCAAAATATAAGTATTTCCAAGCAGCAAATGACCCCGTTAATTATGAAATTAGAAGAAAAAGAGTATGTATCCAAAATTCAAGATGCTAATGATAAACGAAGCGTAAAAATTGTACTGACAGAAAAAGGGAAAAAGGTTGTCTCTAAACGTTGGGAAGATTTTTATCATATTTTTATCGAACGGGTTGGGCAGCTTGATGAAGAAGACTTGCTAGATTTAGACTACTCAATGCACAAGATTATACGAATACTTGGGAAAATAGAATAGAGAGTATATTGGAGCGAATGGAGTCAATTTCGGCTCCTTTTTTTTGGCCATTTTCAAGAAATGATTAAGAGAAAATCCTTATTTATTAAAAATTTATAACAGTTAAATATAACTGTTTTGGTAAAAAATGGTAGATTTGTTGTAGTTTAGTAAATATAATTGTAAACGGTATTCATTATTAAGAACTAGAAGATCGTTAATGTTGGAGGAATTATGAAAACAAGGATTTTAATTATCAGCTTTATAGTGGCGCTCTGTTTAGGCGGAGGTTATTGGTTTTATGTATATGCTTGGGATTCTAGTGCGAAAGTGATTGCAAAAGAAGATGAATTAACAAGGACTAGTTTCTTAAAAGATAAACGTGCAGTTATTTACTTTTCAACTACTGCTGATCAAGATATAAATGGAGATGGCTTGAGTTACGCAGTGTTTGTTGATGAAAATGGACAAGCAAAAAGTGCAAAAATGAAAGGTTTAGAACTTGGATCTGTCACAAAAAGTCCGAATCAAGTATTTCTAGAAGATAAAAATCATATTCAAATTCTTGGTGACGAATACAAGGATTTTCAAATGAGGAAAAGCGAATATACTGGGGAACGATCTGGTTATATAAAAGGAAAAGATCTATTCTTTAGTATTTATAACAGTGGATTCAGTAAAACTGGTGGATATAACTCGGATGTTCGTTTTGGAAATAAAAATGGTTTCCAGACAGGCACGATACCTAGCTATATAGTAGCTTCTGGTCTAGTCGGCGAGAATATTTATATCGTAACGAATAATCCAAAAATGCCAAAAGAATTCAACTTACAAGAAGTAGTTTTAAATAATAAAATAGCTATCAAACAATTATGTAAATTTGAAACAAAAGATGAAGTAAGCCCAGATTCACAAGTATTAGCGGATCAACATTTTTATTACATAATCGCTTCAAATGCATCAAGTGATGAACATAACAAGGACGAAATTCTGTTAAGGATTGATAAGAAAACATTTAGATTAGACACATTGCCACTTGTACACTATTCTAATATTGAAGATGTTAGAAGCACGATCGTCTATAATACTAAACAGTCTGCATATCTTTTTAACGGTGAGCTTTTTTATATTGATGGATTAGGTGATGTTTATACATTTAATACAGAAACTGAACAAGTCCAAAAGAAATTTTCATTGATCGATGCAGACAAAACAGTATTGTATTATAACGAACAAGTTTATTTTCAAGGTAATTACGTCTATTATTTTAGAAATAATCCTAAAAATAATAAATTTTCAATTGAGGTTTACAATCTCAAAACAGGAAAATTAGAAACACATCAAGAGATTAAAGGAATAAACGAGATCATGACTCAAGTGACTAAAAAAGGTAAATCAATTTATGCATATAGTTTTATGATGTTAAAGGGTGCTTAAAAGACAAATTGATCTTATTAGCTCGCATTTAAAATACCAATTTATAGAAATTCTTGAACTTTACTAATTAATCGTTTAATATGATTTTATATAAAAACATAAACCAATTGTATAACCTCATTGATATGGTATGAGGGTCTCTACCAGGAACCGTAAAATCCTGATTACGAAAAAGAATGTAATGTATTTACATCCTTCTTCGTAATCAGGATTTTTTTTATTTTCTAATAATTAAGGGGGAAAAAATAATGAAAACAGTTTATATAAATGCAACGATTTTTACAATGGATAAGGAAAATCAAATTTTTGATAACGGTATGATGATTGTAGAAGATCAATTAATTACTTATGTTGGAAACCATTCTGAAGAGTTAATGAAGGATGCTGATCAAGTAGTTAATCTTCAGGGGAAATGGGTGATGCCAGGTCTTGTAAATACGCATTCTCATATACTCATGACACTTTTACGTGGGATTGGGGATGACATGTTATTAAAGCCTTGGCTAGAAACAAAAATATGGCCGATTGAAAGACAATATACGACTGAGATTGCTTCAGTAAGTGCACAACTAGGTATTTTGGAAATGGTAAAGTCAGGAACTACTACGTTCTCTGATATGTTTAACCCTAATGGTATCGATCCAAATGTTGTAATGGAGACAATTGGTGAAACTGGAATTCGCGGGGCATTTTCATATTCAATATTTAGCTTTGGAACAGAAGAAGAGCAAAGAATGAATCTAAAAGGTGCTGAGCAGTTTTCAATTGATTATAAAAACTTTGCTAATGGCCGTTTGACAACGATGGTTGCACCTCATAGTCCATATGCTTGTACTCCTGAAGCTTTAATTGAGAGTGCGCGTATCGCAAAAGAAAATGACTTAATGATGCACATTCATGTATCTGAAACAGATTATGAAATTCAAGATATCCAAACTCGTTATTCGAATCGTCCTGTCGAACATCTTCGAAAATTAGGTGTATTTAATCAACCGACAGTCATGGCTCACGGTGTAGTACTAAATGATGAAGAAAGAGCAATCTTAAAGGAATACGATGTACGTGTTGCTCATAATCCAATTAGTAATTTGAAATTAGGTTCTGGCGTAGCGGATGTTATTAGTCTACTAGGAGCAGGAGTAAAAGTCGGTATCGCAACTGATAGCACAGCATCAAATAACAATCTTGATATGTTTGAAGAAGTAAGAACTGCTGCATTGCTACAAAAAGGGATGTATAAAGATGCTACGAAATTCTCGGCACAAACGGCATTAACCTTGGCTACTCGCGGTGGCGCAGAAGTGATTGGAATGGGTCATACTGGCTCCCTTGAAGCAAATAAGAAAGCAGACTTTATTACAATTTATCCATTTGATAAAGAACATTTACAACCATTAAGTAATGCGTATTCACACTTACTATACGCTGCACGTGGAAGCGATGTATGTGATGTTTTTATTGATGGAAAAGCAATCGTAAAAGATCGAATTTCTTTAACAATCGATGAGGAAAAAGTAATCGCTGAAGCAAATCGTTTACAAAGTCGTTTTTCATAAAATTAAAAGGGAAAGAGCAGGACAAGTTTCCTGCTCTTCTTTTCATTTAAAGATAACGTTCGTTGATGATTTTTAAGTGATGTAATTCATGACCTGCAATAATATAAGCAATAGCTCTTGGTGTTGTTGGGTGATTTAATACTGTACCCTCAAGTTCTAATGTTTCATCAGATAAATTTGCTAACAAAGATAAAGTAGCTAGACGTACAGTTTCATATTCATTAATAATTTGCTCTAACTCGAGACGATTAAATTTTGCATTTTCATTATAAGCATTTTCATCAAAAGATGGTAAAGGAGATTGGTCTCCTCTTGCAATTGCCAATAGACGATAGCACATGATTCGTTCGCAATCTACTAAATGTCCAAGGACTTCTTTAATACTCCATTTATCTTCTGCGTAACGATACTCAGATTTTTCTTTAGAGATTGCCTTAAAAAAGCTAATGGATTCCTCTAATTGCTTTCGTAAAATATCCCGTAAGTGACCTTCAGGAACTAGGCCAATATAACCTTTAAAGTGTGGGTTATATTCGTTTGATTCTGGTCTGGACATCAAATTAATCACCTCAAAGTTTTTATTTAAAATCAACACTCGTAGTACAATAAGCAAATTATACCTTATTATGTATATAGAAGTTTGAAAAATTAAAATATTAAGGATGATTGAGATGAATAATCAGCTGAAGCAACGTTTTAAACAATTCGCAAAATATGAATGTGAAAATTCTAGTAGCTTATATGAATATTTATCATTAAAAATTGCAGAAGACGAAGAAGTACTTGATCTGTGTTCTTATGCTCAAGACGGTCAGCCTGTTCCTAATTTATTATTTGGTTCGGTTCATTATTTATTAATGTCTGGTAAACCTCATCCGTTAAAGGAATTCTATCCAAGTTTAGTAGATGCTCCAAAAGGATTTAAAGACTCCTATCTATATTTCCAGGATTTTTGTAAAAAGTTTAGAAATGAAATTATTCATTTGATCCAAACGAAAATGGTCCAAACGAATGAAGTTAGACGTTGTGCTTATCTTTATCCATGCTTCTCTTATATTTATAAAAAGGTCAATAAACCGATATCATTAATCGAAATAGGAACAAGTGCTGGACTTCAGCTATTATGGGATCAATACAAGTATTCTTATAATTTAAGTGAAGAACTTTATGGGAAATTAACATCCAAAGTTCTAATTCAATCAGAAGTAAAAGATAAAACACCAGCTATGCTCTCATTATTAGATACGGCGCCTCCAGTTGTTGATCGATATGGAATAGACCTACATATTAATAATCTATCAAACGAAGAAGACTATTTATGGCTAAAAGCCTTAATTTGGCCAGAGCATATTGAACGAAGAGAATTATTTGAAAAAGCCGTTAACTGTATGAAGGAAAATGAAATCAATTTAATAGAAGCAGATGGAGTTAAAATCATTCCAGAGGTAGTTAAACAACTATCAAATGATTCCATTCTATGTATTTTTCACACACATGTGGCAAATCAAATACCAGTTGAAGGAAAACAAAGTTTACTACAAACTGTAGAAGATATTAGTAAAAAACGAGATGTATTTCATCTATATAATAATATTTGGGATCGAAAACTACATATGGACTACTACATTGATGGGATTAAGTATGAGAAAGTAGTAGGGGAAACTGAAGGTCATGGGAAATGGTTTGAATGGAGCATTTAAAACGCTATGAAATGAGGGAGTATGATGGAGATTAAAGGAATCAATCATTTGTTATTTTCTGTATCAAATCTAGAAAAAGCGATCGATTTCTATAAGAATGTATTTAATGCAACTTTATTAGTGAAGGGTAGAACAACTGCATATTTTGATTTAAATGGTATTTGGCTTGCTTTAAATGAAGAAAAGAATATATCTAGAAATGAAATTCATCAATCTTACACACATATGGCTTTTACAATTGATGAAGAAGACTTTGAAAAAATGTACGATAAATTGCTAGAACTTAATGTAAATATATTGAATGGTCGCGAAAGAGATCAAAGAGATAAACAATCAATTTATTTTACAGATCCAGATGGACATAAGTTTGAATTTCATACAGGGACTTTGCAAGATCGAATTAATTATTATAAGCAAACAAAACCCCATATGGATTTTTATATTTGAAAGAGAAAGTTTTGATAAACTTTCTTAAAAAAATATCTTGAATTAAAGATAAAATTTGATACAATATAAGTAAGAGTTAGACTAACTTAATAAATTATATATAGTAAAAACGAAGTTAATTGTAGACGGTAATCAAATAAGCACATAGATTTTTTTGGTTTAATATCTCGAATTAAAGATAATGTTGAGTGTGGAATTTATTATTAAAATTAAAGGAGCGATAAACATGTTCGAAAAAATCAATAGTAAACAATTAGGTCACGCAGATCACGGTTGGTTAAATACAATTCATCATTTTTCATTTGCAAATTATTATGATCCTAACAATATGAATTTTGGTGTACTAAGAGTATTAAATGATGATTTAATTAAAGCTCACAGAGGCTTTGGTACTCATCCACATAATGATATGGAAATTATAACTTATGTCATAAACGGGAAATTAACTCACGCTGACAGTATGGGAAATAAACATGAAATTGGACGTGGTGATGTTCAATACATGAGTGCAGGAACAGGTGTGTATCACAGTGAACACAATTTAGGTAAGGATCCACTACGATTAATTCAATTATGGATTATTCCTGACAAAGCAGGTCATACTCCAAATTACGGTGACTTAGTTTCAGATTGGGAAGATAGAGTTGGAAAATGGTATCATATGGTATCTCCAGTTGATGGAAATGCCCCAATTAAAATTCACCAAGATGCAAATATTTACTCACTTGCATTAAATGAAAATGAAGAAATTTCTTTTGAGATAAATAATGGTCGTCAAGCGTATTTAGTCTTATTAGAAGGAAATGCAGTTGTAAATGGAGAACTACTAGAAGCTAGTGATGCTGCGAAAATCATTGAAGAAAATATCAAAATTAAATCAAAAGATTTTTCACATTATTTAGTAGTAGAAATGAAAAAATAAAATAGATGTAGTGATTTAAGTTTTGAAAGGGGAAGTATCTGATGAAAACAAGTATTAAATGGGACGGAAAATTAGCCTTTTCAGGAACTGCACCGTCTGGCCACGAAATCAAAATGGATACTGCTGAGTCTTTAGGTGGGGAGAATAGCGCACCTACTCCAGTTGAATTATTAATTAATGCTGTCGCAGGATGTACAGCGATTGATATTGTATTAATCCTTGAAAAAATGAGATTAAAATTGACTTCATTCGAAGTTGAAGTAAATGGTGATCGAGCAGAAGAGCATCCTAAACGATTTACTGACATCCATTTGCACTATATATTAGGCGGAGAATTGGATACAGAAAAAGTTCGAAAAGCAATCAAATTATCAAAAGATAAATATTGTTCGGTTGCTCATTCATTGAACGCTAATATAACAGCCAGCTTTACGATGAATGGAACGAAGGATGAAGAAATTCTGTAATATTGATCGTAGCTGTCTCCTTTGAGGCAGCTTTTTTTGTTAGGTAATGCGAACATTTTGTGTACTTTGTTCATAAAGCTTTGAACTCGGTTCATAAAATAGAGGGTTTTGTGCATAAAGCGTAGTTTTTTGTTCATAAGGTAATGAATTTTGTGCATAAGCTGTTTTCTGTCATTTATTGAAGGCTCTGCAAGTAAAATACAACGAAAGTTAAAACTGAAAATACGAACACTATATGAACTTTGTTGATAAAGTTGTGAACTTCGTTGATATATTGGGTATTCTCGTTGATAAATGCCTTATTCTCGTTGATATATTGGTTGTTCTCGTTGATAAATGCCTTATTCCCGTTGATAAATTGCTTATTTCCTTTGATAAATGCCTATTCTCGTTAATAAATGCCTATTCTCTTTGATATATTGCTTATTCCCGTTGATAAATGCCCTATTTTCGTTGATATATTGCTAAACTCCACTATTCAATTTTTATAGGTGGCTTAATTTTCGCCACGACTCGCCTTTTAGATAGAAGCGTTAATAAAACAGGCAAACTTTTATAAAACAACAAAAAAACCAGCAAAAACAACTTTGCTGGTCTTCTTCAATTACTCATCATGATCCAACTGTTTCTTTACATAAGTAGGGAGCATAAAGCATCCAACATGTAAGTCAGTATTATAATACTTTGTTTCGAGACCTAGCTTATTCCATTCATCGGCTTTAACGTCTTTAATAGGGTCGTATTTTTTTGATGCAAACCCGAAGAGCCAGTGTCCGGATGGGTAGGTTGGCATATGGAATTGGTATACTTTTGAAATAGGGAATGTTTCCTTTATTTTTGAATGAGCTCGTTTCATTTCGTGCGCGTAACTAGCGTAGTATGGACTTTCATGTTGATTAATTAGGATGCCTTCTTCACTTAATACACGTTTGCAGTTGTTGTAGAAGGCTACTGTAAATAGTCCTTCTCCTGGCCCAATTGGATCAGTTGAGTCTACTAAAATTAGATCGTAATATCCTTCTTCAGCTTCTTGGACGAATTTTAGGCCGTCTTCGAAATATAAGGTTAAGCGGTCATCTTGATCTAATTTTGAAGCTGTTAATGGTAGGTATTGTTGGCACAGTCTTACAACTCGTTCATCAATTTCGACCATATCTACAACTTCTACATTTTTGTAACGTAATACTTCTCGAGCGGTACCGCCGTCGCCGCCACCGATAATTAATACTTTTTTAATTTGTGGGTTAACAGCCATTGATACATGCGTAATCATGTCATGGTAGATAAATTCATCTTTTTCAGTAACCATCATATAGCCATCGAGCGTAAAGAATGTTCCAAATGTTTCACTTCTAAAGAAATCGATTTGTTGAAATTCACTTTTTTCAGAATGGATATGTTCCTGAACTTTGATGGAGAATTTCGTATCTTCTTGATGGTTCTCTGTGTACCATAAATCCATTAAATTTTCCTCCAAACTTCGATCGACGACTTTGATTACATAAGGATCATCATCATCATTAATTGTGATTGTTCCTTCTTCTTTTAAATAAAGATAATGCTGAATCAATTCGGTTGAAATTAGTTCGCCCGGTATGCAAAGAGGGATACCAGGAGGGTAAATCATAATGGATTCACCACTAATTAAGCCGCTAGCATCGTGAATTGAGATAATTCGCTTTGGATGATAGTATGCTTCCCTTGGTGTCATAACCATTTTAGGATTTTTTAGTGCAACACTTATATCAGTCTCAAGCTTTGGCAGTTTTCCGTAATGGCGGTCACTAATATCTCTTAACGCATTAATTAATGTCCGAATCGTATCTTCATTATCACCTAATGAAATAATTGCTAAGATGACATTAGGTTCTGCAAGTTCGATTTGAATTTTATATTCTTCGGCAAGCATGTCGTATACTTTAAAACCAGACAGTCCAAGATCAGATACTTTAACAACAAGCTTTAGCTCATCGTAATCGAAAACACCAACACCATTCCGATATGAATCTTGAGTTATACATTTTAATCCTTTAATGGTGTTAATTTCTTCTTTAGCTTTCTTCGTTAAATTCAGTAATTTTTCAAAGCGTTCCTGACCTTCTAAAACTAATTTCTTTCTTGCAACATCAATTGAACACATGAGTAGATATGAAGCAGATGTTGTTTGAAATAAATTAATTGTAGAGCGGACTCTATTTTTCGTAATTAACCCATCATTATGCAATAAAACTGACGCTTGTGTTAAAGCACCGCCAGTCTTATGCAAACTAAGGGTAACTAGGTCAGCACCAAGTAGGGCAGCATTACTTGGTAAATCAGGGTGAAACGAAAAGTGAGCACCGTGGGCTTGGTCTACTAAAACAGGTATCCCTCGAGAATGACCTATGTCGATAATTTGTTTTAAATCCGACGTTGCTCCAAAATAAGTTGGATTAATGATCAGGATTGCTTTAACATCTGAATTTAAATCTAAAGCATGGAGAACAGATTTTACTGAAACACCATTTACAATTCCATATTCATAATCAATTTCTGGCTCAATAAATACTGGTTTGGCTCCTGCCAAAATTAAAGCATTTATTGCAGATTTATGTACATTCCTCGGTAAGAGAATTTTATCTCCATGTTCAAGGGCACTCATAATCATATATTGAACACCAGAAGTCGAACCATTTACCAACATATAAGCATGATCGGAATGAAAAGCATCTGCTAGTAAAGTTTCCGCTTCTTGAATTACACCTGTTGGATGCGATAAGTTATCAACACGCTTTGAAGAGTTAACATCCATTTTAAGAGCCATTTCACTCCAAAGTTCTCTTAATTCCTCCAGTGAATTTCCCCTTTTATGCCCGGGAACATCGAAGCTTGTAATGTCCTCCTTTGCATAACGGACTAATTCCGTTAAAAGCGGTGTTTTACTGTGATCCATCATCCATCTATATCCTCCACATCAGGACCATTCCAAAGGTTTTTTCCGTAAAAAATCTCATCCATTTCATATTTCACTTTTTCTTCAATTTCTTTAATCTCATTTTCGTCTAATTTATCTTTTGTGTAGCCAAAAAGATAGTTATCTAAATTAAATTGTTTCAACTTACATTTCGTATGAAAAATATTTTCTTGAAACACATTCACATCGATCATTTGATACATATCCTTAATTTTTTGAGGAAAGTAGTTTTGAATTGAGTTAATATCATGATCAATAAATAATTTATAACCGCTCACATCGCGAGTAAAGCCTCGAACTCGATAATCAATTGTCATAATATCAGCATCAAATTGGTGGATTAAATAGTTTAAAGCTTTTAAAGGAGAGATTTCTCCACAAGTAGAGACATCGATATCAGCTCTAAACGTACTAATTCCATCATCTGGATGATATTCAGGATAAGTATGAACGGTAATATGACTTTTATCTAAAGCGGCAACTACTAATTCTGGTAATGGACCAGGTGATTCGGAAAACGTTTCAGAGGATGGGTTATCAACTGGACCTTCTGAAACAAGAATCGTAACACTTGCGCCTTGAGGGTCATAATCTTGTTTTGCAATATTTAAGATGTGCGCGCCAATAATATGCGTAACTTCAGTTAGTATTTTTGTTAAACGGTCAGCGTTATATTGATCATCGATATACTGAATATATGCTTCTCGTTCTTCTTTAGTTTTTGTAAAGCAAATATCATACATATTAAAACTTAATGATTTCGTTAAGTTATTAAAACCGTATAGTTGAAAATTATTTGACGATGAAATATTCATCTATTTTCCTCCTAGTTTTACAAAGTAAAAATATACGTACGAAAAGTAAAAACGACCTTGCAGGTAATCGCTTTTGTAACTAGTCAATATGTATTGTTTGTTTTTGAATTATTCATTATTCACTCAAAGTTGTTGATTAAAGATATACTTGAAGATTAAACCACTTTTCGTTTAATTTTAAATATTCAGAAAAAAGAAAGCCTAAAAATTTATCAGGCTTTCTTTGATAATAGAATTGGGGGCTGTGGTGAAATAATCATTTCAAACTCCATTACTAATTTATTGAAAATACTATTCCAGTCTTGTGTTAGCGCATAATCCCTTGCCTTTTTTGACATATGCTTTAACAGTTCAGTGCCTTGTAAGCAACCCTCAATTGCATTGCAAAAAGACGATAAATTTTGAGGTTCACAAAGAATACCAGTTGAATAATCTCGAATTATATTTTTTACTCCACCTGCATTAGCTCCAATTACTGGGGTACCGCATGCCATTGCTTCGAGCACTACATTTCCAAAGGTTTCTGTATCAGATGGAAAGACCATTAAATCACACATGCCGTATATTTCAACTAATTCACTTTTTTGAAGATAGCCAGTGTAAATGATGTGCTCGGTACCCGTTTTTTTTATCATTTCTTCTTTTTTTGGGCCGTCTCCTACGATTAACCATGTCAAATTATGTCCAAATCGTTGTTTCGTATAACTAATGATTTTAGATAAAGTTTCTAAATCTTTTTCAGGTGCAATTCTTCCAACAAAACAAATCGTATATTTTGAAGTAATATTATATTTTTGTTTAATTTCATTCTGATTAGTATTCGGGCGAAATATGGAACAATCCACACCATGAGTCCAAAGTGAGAGATTATTAAACCCTTTTGTAACTAGATGGGTTAGAGTATCTTTTGAAGGAACAAATATTTTTTGTGATGGTTTATGAAACCAATCTAAATACTTCCATAGAATATTCTCTAAAAACGTTAAATTATAATATTGGAGATAATGATCAAAATTTGTATGATATGAAGCAACTAAAGGAAGTTTCATTTTTTTTGCAATATATAGGCCACTTAATCCTATTGTAAATGGTGTAGCTATATGAATAATATCAGGTTTAAATTCCTTAAGCGTTTTTTTTATTTTAGAAAGATTAGGAAATGAAATCTTGCATTCAGGATAAATTTTAAGCGGTACTGATTTTAGTCTTGTCACATCCTCAGTAGACGGTAAATCGAAAACTTGAGGGGAAAATACATGGTAAGAATGCCCATTTTCTTTTAAATAATTAGTAAAACGATTTAAGGTTTTTGCAACACCATTAACTTGAGGGATATAGGTGTCTGAAAATATAGCTACTCTCATAATGTTCCTCCTCATATATGATAGATAAAAAATTGTGTAATAAATGTAGTAATTGTTCCGAGTAATATACCGAAAAACACATCTGAAGGATAATGTAAGCCAAGATAAATTCGAGAGAAAGCAACACACAATACTAAAGGGATTAAAATAATGGCTGTAATCGGTAAATAAATCATAATTGGTAACGCAATAGAAATGATTGCCGTTGTATGACCAGAAGGAAAGGAATGATCCTTTAAAGGATTTTTTGGAACAAAAGTACCTTCTAGTTTTAAATATGGTCTTTTACGAGGGTAAAAGCGTTTAAGAAAATGTACAGGAATGTGGCTAATAGTAAGGGTGCAACAACATAGAATGGCAGCTTCGTGTAATGCGCCTTTTGAATAAAGGATTAAAATAAATGCTGATGCGATCGTAAAAATAGCTCCACCTAGATGTGTAATATTACTAAAGAAAAAGTTCAAGTAACGCTTATGGAACAATGAATTAACGCGATAAAATAAAAGGCATTCATATGTGTGAATCATTTGAAGAAATGCGTTCATTTTTCATCCTCCATTTAGTGATTGTTGTAACTTCATTATAAAAAGTGTTTATGGATTTAATTAGAAGCTTTTGTAAATGAATAATTTAGATATGTAAATTTTTAATAAATGGATTGGAGTAAGGGGAGGGGGGCGTGCATGGACCTAAGTCTGGTGAATTGGTGAAAATATCCAATAAATAGAAAAAAGAGAAGAAATAAGATTCTTCTCCTTTTCGTGATTATTTTGAAAGATTTTCTTCTTCTACTTTTTTATAGTATTGACCTTTTTCAATGTATTCTCTGCGAATACGATCCATGTCGACAATGTCTTCTTCTGTTAATTCACGAACTACTTTTGCAGGTCTACCAAAAGCTAAAGTATTAGGAGGTATTACTTTTCCACCTGGAACTAAGCTACCTGCACCAATCATTGCGCCTTCGCCAATTTCAGCACCGTCTAAAACGATTGAGCCCATACCAATCAATGCATTTTTTTTAACTGTACAGCTATGTAATATAACACTATGTCCGATAGTTACGCCATCTTCAAGTATTAGAGGGCATTTTGGACTTTGGTGAAGAACAGATAAGTCTTGAACGTTTACATCATTCCCGATAATTGTATCATTTACGTCGCCACGAATTACTGCTCCAAAAAATACACTACTATTTGCTCCAATTGTGACAGAACCGGTAACAGTTGCAGTTGAAGCGATAAAAGCTGATGGTTCGATTTTGGGTTGAATCCCTTTGTATGGTAATATCATACTATACCGTTGCCAAGCATATAAAAATCATTTTGTATATAAAACTTCCTCAGCAACGAAGTTCACCTCCATAATATATACTTCAATATGAGTATAACTTATTTTAACGATATGTAATTAAAGAAAATAGGGAGGAGTGAAAAAATGTCACTACCTAAAAATCCGATTCAATTAATGCCAAAAGTTTATAAATCAGTCTTTCCTCTTGTGCACCAAGAATTAGACTACTGGAGAGATTTTGCAACGAATATCCCAGATCCCGAACTAAGAAAACAAGCGTTAATGAGTATCGATACAAAAACATTTCATTGTGAAGGTGGTGCAATTTTAGCATTACTTTCTGAAAAAAATCTAAAACCAGTCATTGAGTTTATCGTTGCGTACCAAACAATTAGTGATTACTTAGACAATCTATGTGACCGTAGTACTTCACTGGATCCTGTTGATTTTGAAGCATTGCATGAGTCGATGATTGATGCTGTGAAATGTCAAAAATCTGATCAATTATATTATCGCTATAGAGAAGAGCAAGATGATGGTGGCTATCTTAAAGCACTAGTTGCAAAATGTCATAGTAGTTTAAAGCAATCTAAGCATTACGATGGAATTAAAGATTATTTAGTTCAACTTGCTGATTACTATTGTAAATTACAAATACATAAGCACGTCAAACTAGAAGAGCGAGTTCCTAGATTAACGAATTGGTTTGAAAAATACCAGCCAGAGCTTTCTGATTTAGAATGGTATGAATTCTCTGCTTGTGCAGGTTCAACTTTAGGCATCTTTTGTTTAGTGTCCTATTCGTTTAATGAACCAATCTCCAAGAATTTATTTGAACAAGTTTATAAGAGCTATTTTCCATATGTTCAGGGCCTTCATATATTACTAGATTATGTAATTGATCAAAAGGAAGACGAAGAAGGCGGAGACTTAAATTTTTGCAGTTATTATCCATCTAAAGAGGTTATGTTAAAGCGAATTGAGTATTTTTCAACTAAAAGTAATCAAGCATTAAAGGATTTAAAAGACTATCGTTTTCATAGAATGATTTGTCAAGGATTACTCGGAATTTACTTGGCTGATAAAAAAATGGCAGGACCAGATGAAATGAAAAGGATTAGACGAGGGATTGTTAAGAACGGTGGTTTAACGTCATTCTTTTTCTACGGAAATGCTAAGTTATATTTTAAATTAAAAGAATTAAAAGCGGGTAGCAAAAGAGTAAAGGCATCAGTTTAAATGATAATGTTTCATTAGTTAATAAAAAGTAATGCTAAATATACAAAAAAAGCCTTAGCTTCATTTTCGAGAGCAAAGGCTTTTTTTGATGTTATTACCTGTTATTTATATCTGTTCTTTAACAATGTTTTCTTCTAGTATTTCTTCTTCATCTGATTTTGTAGATAAAACTTCTTTTTTCAAAAACCAAGTTAAGACAAAGGCAATGATCGCGATGATAAATGAGAACATGTAAATATGCTGGAATGATTCAATGAATAATGTTTTAATTTGTGTTAATAGTTCAGTTGGTAACCCTTGAGGAACACCAGCACCAGCTAAACCTTTCATATTTGAAGCCATGCTTTCAGGAAGTTTATCTCCTAAGCTTTGTAATTTGGTTATAAGTGTCGATGATAGTAAATTACCAAAAAGACTTACTCCGACTGTAGCACCGATCGTTTGGAATAATGGAACAGTCGAAAGAGCAATTCCTTTATTTTCTTTTTCAACAGACTCTTGAACAATGAGGTTATCTCCACCAAATAATACTCCTAACCCAAGACCTGTTATGAAAAAGAAGATAATTATTTGAATAATAGTTGTATGAATACTCATATGAGAAAACAGGTAGAATCCGATGATCGGCATAATAAATGCAATACCAAATAGTTCACGGTAGCGCACTTTTGTTAGTAGAAATCCACTGATCATAGCTGACCCAACTGCTCCTACCATCATTGGTAATGTCAAGTAGCCGGCCTGCGTTGGAGTAAGTCCTAGCACGTTTTGTGCAAAATATGGGAAGGAAGAAAATGATCCCATTAAGCCGATTCCAACTGTAAAGACAATTAAAGATAATACAAGTATGTTACGGTTTTTAAACAAATGCAGTGGAACAATTGGTTCTTTTACTTTCGACTCGACCCAAATAAAAACGCCAATTAAAACGGCTCCTAAACAAAGAAGACCAACAATTAATGGGGACCCCCAAGTGTAACCATTATTTTCAACAAGAACTGGTGTGATTAACAATGAGACAATTGTAGCAACTAATAAAAATGCCCCGCCCCAATCAATAACGACTTGTTTCTTCATTGTTGTTTCACGTAATCCACTTGCAAGAAGAAGTGCAGCTATAATACCAACAGGGATATTAACAAAGAAAATCCAATGCCAATTTACTTGATCTACGAAATATCCGCCCATTAATGGTCCTAATAACATAGGAATAAACATGATTGGTCCCATAAATCCTTGGACTTTGGCACGCTGCTCAACTGGAAATAAATCACTTGAAATGGTCATAGCAAGCGGCATTAAGCCTCCCGCACCTAAGCCTTGAATTCCGCGTCCAATAAGGAGAAGTGTCATTGAATGTGAAAACCCACAGACAATCGAGCCACCTATGAAAAAGGCCATACTTATTAAATATATTTTTTTGCGCCCCATTAAATCTGCTAATTTCCCCAATATTGGCATGAATGCAGACATGGTTAACATATACACACCACCGACCCAACCATACATGGCTAGTCCGCCTAAATCACGGATAATTGTCGGCATTGCTGTATTAACAACTGTTTCATCCAGCTCGGAAAAAATCAGTCCAATTATTAAACCCATCATCACCAGTATTTTTCTGCTCTTATTAGCTAAAACTGGTTCTTTATATTTTGAAATGCTTTCCATCTCTATCTAAATCCTTTCAACATTTGATAAGCGAATTATATAAACTGATTATGAACAAAATATGAATTTTGAAATGGAAATTTTTAAAAGTCTTCTTTCTAATGAATCACGCCAAAAAAAATAAAGCAATTGTATCGGAACTATACAAACTGCTTTCATTTCTTTTTTCTTTTTTCTTTACGATCTTGTGGCTCAGGATGTTGAAACTTTATTATTTTCTGTAAAAAATAACTTCATAAGTGGTGGGGTTACAATGGTTGTGATGAGCACAACTATAACAAGAATCGCAAACATTTCTTTAGTTAACAGATTATTTGCTAAACCTGTTGATGCCATGATAAGTGCGACTTCCCCTCGCGATACCATAGCTGAACCGATTCCTAATGAATTTTTAGTTGGAAATCCAGCAAGTTTTGCTCCCAATGCTCCACCAATTAGTTTAGTTAAAAGGGCAATCATACTTAGAATAATAATAGTTGGAATTGAATGACTTAACCCTGTAAATTGAACTGATACACCAATTAATGTGAAAAAGACAGGTACAAATATAGAGTATGCAATTGTTTCGACCTTTTCAAAAACTTCTTGCTTAAACTTAGTAACGGAAATCGAAATCCCCGCGATATAAGCACCAATTATTGCAGCAATACCAGTTTTGTCTGCGAAGGCTGAGAATAGAAAACAAATGATTAAAGCAGCAGAGATTAATGTTTCTGAAACATTTAGTTTAATAAATTTTTTTAGGAACCATGGTACAATCTTCCAACCAATTAAGATGGCAAATGTAAAAAATATAAACTTTTTAAATAGAAGAATTGGTAGGCTAACTGCACTCCCGCTGAAACTCATTACAAACGCTAATGCAATAATGACAACAATATCGTCGATTACGGCGGCACCTAAAATTGTTGCTCCTTCTTTAGTCTTTAGTTTTCCTATTTCTTTTAGTGTGGCAACTGAAATACTTACACTAGTTGCAGAAAGAATCAGACCTAAAAAAATAGCTTCAAATTGGCTTAAATTAATAGCAATTCCATAAAGATAACCTGAAAATAACGGGAAAATTATGCCTAAAAATCCTACTAAAGAAGAGGCTTTACCAGTTCTTTTAAATTCATTAATATCAGTTTCTAAACCAGCAATGAACATGAGTAGAATAACGCCAATTTCACTCATTTCATGCAATGTTTCCGTTTCTGTAATAATACCAAGAACAGCTGGACCAAGGATGATCCCTATTAACAGCTTACCTAGTACTGCAGGTTGACCAAGTTTAGTACTTAAATCCCCAAAAATTTTAGAGGCAATCAAAATTATCGCCAGTTGCACATAAAGCATATCTCCATCTCCTATCTGATCGCATAAAAAAAGAACCTGCCACTATAGGGTATGTAAATAAAGTACATACTAATCCCTATAGTGACAGGCTCCTCCGAACGATGCATTTAATTACTATAAGTATAAACCGAAATTAAATACGAAAACAAGCTAAAGTAAGTAAATGGTAACAATTTAAGTAGAAACTTAGTTTAATAGAATCAATAAAATAAGCGAGAAAAAATAAGCAA
Organism: Bacillus sp. AFS002410; assembly: GCF_002556365.1. Lineage (NCBI taxonomy): Bacteria > Bacillati > Bacillota > Bacilli > Caryophanales > Bacillaceae > Bacillus > Bacillus sp. AFS002410. The sequence continues at coordinate 118,264 of NZ_NUEU01000019.1, read as the reverse complement.
AGTGTAGGAGTATAAATGAAATTGCACTTTTAATTTTTCGTAAGCATAACATATATTTTAAAATGAAATTATGTAGAAAAATTAAGATCATACTCCCAAAAAAACCATAAAAATAGCCATATATTACCCATAACGTCATCTGATTTACTTGTGAAGATTCCGTATGAAATCCTCTAAATAATGAAATTAGATAAAAAACTGACCAGTAATTGATTATAGCGATTAATCCTATTAATAATAATACCAAATTCGAATTTCGAACAATGAATTGAAATGTATTCCGAAATATTTTATTTAAATTGTTTAGATTTGTAGTCAACTCCTCACGCCCCTGAGTTGGATGATATCTTTCAACTACTTTGTGGTCTGGCTTAACACATTTTTTCTTTACATAATATTCAGTTGTTGTCTTTAATAAGCCGTAAATAGATAATTATTAATAATTTTTTGTTAATAAAGCTTAGATTCGTCATAAATTTTATGTTTTAGAATAAAAAACTTGATGAAACAAATATTGAATCTTTTAGTAAAGAGAAGGTTTCGAGGAGGGAATAGAGCATAAAAGTGCAGTTAAAAGGGTGCCATATAAGTAAATAGACTTAAATGGCACCCTGATATAAATTTTAATTAGTTAGCTGGTTTAATTTGAGAAAATAAATCTTGATGAACTCTCTTCATTTCTTCAAAGAATTGCTCACGTTTAATATTATTATTATCTAATATATCCTTAAACGAATTAGTTTTATCTTTTTGAGCGATGATATTTTCCAATGGTTTATTTGAAAGTTTTGCTACAACTGCTATAAAAATTAATTTTTTCATTTCTAGTTTATGTTGCTCAACTGCTTTATTAATATTAGCTTCAGGTTGTTTTATATAGTTAGAAACATATTTAACAACCTCTTTTTTGTGGTTTTCTAACATTTTATTTGCTTTTTTATTGTGGTGATGGTGGTGTCTATGGTGTTCACCATCATTTGTTGTAGCATCATGGTCATGTTGTGGATGAACATAATAATTTGCTGCCTCAATTTTTTGGGCATTTACAGAAAGTGTACTAAGTGCGAAAACACTAACTACTGCACCTGTAAAAATAGCTTTTTTCATTTTCAAAACTCCTTTTCTTTTTGATTTTTTTATGGTTACCAATTATTCAAGAAAAATTTACCATTAATGAAAATTTATTGAAATCTTAATCAAATTTTAATGTTGCTTGCATGGAGTATGAACTGTTTTTACTGTGGTTAGTAATTTGCGTTAATAAAGAACTTGTAAATTAATCAATAATTTTTTTTTCATGTAAAGGAAGCTGTATGTTGTTGATTTCCACTGCAGGATTCTCGCTTTCCATGGGGCGAGACCTGAGCCTCCTCGGCTTGCCTGCGGGGTCTCAGCCTTCCCGCTTATCCCATAGGAGTCGAAAATCCTTCCGTTCCAATCAACTTCTTCTAAATAAAAAAGCAAGCAATAAAGAATCTTACTAATTCCCTATTAAAAAAGAAATTAAATCTTCTTTTATTTTGCTAATATCCGTAATTCCTCTACTTATAAACTAATAAGTGAATTGGTGCTTTCTAAACAATTAGCATCTCGATAATTTATATTCTGAAAAAGTGCCATTACTAAAGTTAGTTGGTATTTCATAAACAAATTATCTATTAGAACAAATAAATAACATATTAATAAGAAACCAACAAATATATCGCTTAGAAGCATTTTAACTTTTAATTATTTTATATTTCAACAATCTAAAAAACCTGTCTAATGTTAGACAGGCTTTTTAACCCCTTTTCTCGATTGCTAATATGAAAGGGGGATTATTTGCTTGGTTTATAAACCGATAAGTTAATACATGTGCAAGGTCTTGTGGGATGTTTTGAGCAAAATTCATCAATGCATCTTTTTCAATATCTCCACCTTCATGACCGTGATAAATGACAACTACAACAATTCCTTCAGGTGCCATTATTTCAATCAATTGTTCAATTGCTGAAATTGTTGACGCGGGTACTGTTACGATCTGTTTATCACTGCCCGGTAAGTAGCCAAGATTAAAAATTGCACCTTTTAACTTGCCGTGTAATGAAACTGGAATTACATCTTTTATATCCGCGTGACTTCTTTGTACAAGTGTAACTTGTTTGCTTACATTTTCATTGGCTATTCTTTCAGTTGTCTTTTGGATTGCTTCATCTTGAATATCGAATCCATATACATGTCCATTTTCGCCAACTATTTTTGCTAAAAAAACGGTATCATGTCCATTACCAACTGTAGCATCAACGGTAATATCGCCTTCTTTTACGGCTGACTGTAGGAGTTTTCTAGCATACGGTAAAATACGCTCTAGAATCATGTTAATTGTACTCGATTTTTTGCAAATTTACCTTGCCAGCTATTTCTACGTTCGAACTCTCGATCAATTGCATTCAATACTTCCCATTTTTTTAGGCTCCACATAGGTCCAATTAGTAAGTCTGGTGGACCGTCACCTGTTATACGATGAACAATTACATCATTTGGAATGATTTCAAGCTGATCGACTACTAAGTTAATATAAGCATCAAAATCCATGAATTCAACAAGTCCTTTTTCATACTGCTTCATCATAGCAGTACCTTTTAGAAGGTGGAGTAAATGAATTTTAATTCCTTGAATATCAAGTTTAGCAACTTCCATTGCAGTTTCCATCATCATTTCCGGTGTTTCAAGAGGTAACCCGTTAATTATATGTGAACAAATACGAATATTGTGCTTTCTTAGCTTTTCAACGCCTTCTACATATGTTTTATAATCGTGTGCACGATTAATAATATTTGCAGTTTTCTCATGAACAGTCTGTAATCCTAATTCAACCCATAAGTAAGTTCGTTTATTTAAATCCGCAAGATATTCTACAACATCATCCGGTAAGCAATCTGGTCTTGTTGCAATTGATAAACCAACAACACCTTCTTGTTCTAAAATAGGCTCGAACTTTTGCTTTAATACTTCTACTGGTGCATGTGTATTTGTATAGGCTTGAAAATAACCTAAGTACTGTCCATTTTGCCATTTCTCATGCATTTTATCTTTTATTTTGTGAAACTGAGTTACAACATCCTCAGCACGGTCACCAGCAAAATCACCTGAACCAGAAGCGCTACAAAAAGTACATCCTCCAAACGCAACCGTACCATCTCGATTAGGACAATCAAATCCAGCATCAATTGAAACTTTAAAAACCTTCCCGCCGAATTCTTGTCTTAAGTGGTAATTCCACGAATGATATCTTTTATGATCTATTGTATATGGAAAAGGATTGTTTTTCGTCATTCCTCATCCCTCCCTTAATTTAAGTCACTATTCTCGATTTTATCATGCTATATAAAGAAAACCAAATGGAAAAACCTTTCTTATTTGTAAAGAAATAAAAGTACTTTCAGGTGAAGGTTCGGAAATACTATCCTTGAGGTAGCCTACATATCGGATACTTCATTAAAGTCTGAAGGAGGTATTTTCTTGGGAATAACAGATCGCGCATTCGGACAAGACCAAGTACAAAAAGCAAAAGAGGCGTATGATTACGCAGTAGCACAATTAGAAATTGGTATGAGACAAGAGCATTATAATGATATTGAATATTCACAAGCACAAGCTGGGATTGAAGAAGCACTTATGGAACTAGAAAAAGTTGCAAATCTTGCAAATGCTGAAAATAAGGATGAGTTCTATCGCTTACGCAGACAATTAACACAATTACAACATCAAATGATTATTACTCCGCACTAAAGGAGATCAAAAATATGCAAGAATACGTTCAAGAATATGCAATCCTTGGGAGGAAACCAAAAGTGGTAAAGAAGAAATCAAAAAGTAATAATCCTGAACAAACAACAAAGAACAAAACAAATACAGAATTCTCGAATGAACTTTCAGCAGTAGATCAAGTAAAAATGAACAACGCTAAAAAAGGTCAACCACAGAGATCCCAGCAGGGCTAAGCGTGTATTAAAGGTAAAGGGAATAAGACGAGTAAGAAAAGAGGGTGTGCCAAAATTGGCACATCTTTCTTTTTTGAATAGGCCTTTTATAGTACTTTTTCTATAATTTCTTTGCCATTTTCTTTTACCAATTTCTACACTTGAAGCATGCCTCTTGAAACTAGGTAGATTCTCCTCTACAATTAATGAGTTAACGAGATAAAAATAGATAAAAAGGGACAGCTTTGAGGGGAGTATGGGATGCCAAAAAAACTATGGTTTTTGTTAATCGGTATGATTTTAAATGTAACAGGTAATTCATTTTTATGGCCATTCAATGTAGTATATATCCATACGTATTTAGGAAAGTCCTTGTCTGTTGCAGGGCTTATTTTAATGTTTAATTCATTGGCTGGTGTATTTGGAAATATGCTCGGTGGCTGGCTATTTGATAAACTTGGGGGATATAGGTCAATCCTAACTGGTATTAGTATTACATTTTTGTCGATCTTAGGTTTGGTTATTAATCATTCTTGGACATTTTATAGTTGTTTCTTTGTAGTATTAGGGTTTGGAGTTGGAATTGTATTTCCTTCAATGTACGCGATGGTTGGAGCAGCATGGCCAGAAGGTGGTCGTAAAGCTTTTAATGCAATCTATGTAGCTCAAAATCTTGGTGTTGCGATTGGGACGGCTTTAGGTGGAATGGTTGCAGACTTTAATATTAATTATATTTTCTCCGCTAATTTGCTATTATATATTGTTTTCTTTCTAGTCGCTTTATTTGGATTTAGAGATATTGGAGTTCCTAAAGTCGTAAATGAAATCCAAGTTGCTCAGTCTGAAAAACAAAAATTTTCATTTACTCCTTCAGTGAAGGCTTTAATGATTGTTTGTTGTGCGTACGTATTATGTTGGTTAGTTTATGTTCAATGGCAAACTACTATTGCTTCTGAAATGCAAAACCTACACATAGGATTAAAGAAATATAGTCTGTTATGGACTATAAATGGCGCGCTTATTGTTGTAGCTCAACCAATTATTTCAAGTGCTATTCGTAAATATAAGTTAAGTATGAGAAAGCAAATGCTATTTGGGATTGGATTCTTTATTGCATCAACGATTTTTGTGAGTACAGCTCATCAGTTCTCAATGTTTATAACTGGTATGATTATTTTAACAATTGGGGAAATGTTTGTTTGGCCAGCGGTTCCAACGATCGCTAATATGCTTGCACCAAAAGATCGTGTTGGAATGTATCAAGGGATTGTGAATAGCGCAGCAACTGTAGGGAGAATGTTAGGACCTGTAATAGGTGGAGCAGTTGTTGATACATTTAATATGAGAGTATTATTTATTGTATTAGTTGTCTTTTTAGGTATTAGTATGATTTTCTCTGTTCTTTATGAAAGACTAGCAAAAAAGGTAGTAAAAGCTGAAAATCAAACTTTTGCTTCTTAAAAATAGGCGATGTATAATTGACCTTTTTCTTTGGTTATAATAAAATGGTATAAATTAAATCTAAATGATCGGCAATGATTGGGAATAGTAGTGAATGTGAAGAGGTTTAGAGAGTTGACGGCTGGTGAAAGTCAATCCATTCTATTCATGAACTCGCCCATAAGCCACATTTGTGAACGGTTATTACCTAGTAATAAATGTCGTGTTCCACGTTACGGAAACAAGTGAATGTATTTTTACATTAATTTGGGTGGTACCGCGGGAAATCCTCTCGTCCCTTTTGGGATGGGGGGATTTTTTTATTTTTTAAAGCGCGAGCCACAGCCGAGCCATTTATATGAAATAAGGAGGCTATAATATGAGTTTTAATCATCGTTCTATTGAACAAAAATGGCAATCGTATTGGTTAGAAAATAAAACGTTTAAAACAACTGACGATACAAGCAAGCCGAAATTTTATGCACTTGATATGTTCCCTTATCCATCTGGAGCGGGATTACATGTTGGTCATCCTGAAGGTTATACTGCTACTGATATTCTTTCAAGAATGAAAAGAATGCAAGGCTATAATGTACTTCATCCAATGGGTTGGGATGCGTTTGGTCTACCTGCAGAGCAATACGCTTTAGATACAGGTAATGATCCAGCTGAGTTTACTGAAAAGAATATTAATACGTTCCGTAACCAAATTCAGGCACTAGGATTCTCATATGATTGGGATCGTGAAATTAATACAACTGATCCTAACTATTACAAATGGACTCAATGGATTTTCCTAAGAATGGTTGAAAAAGGATTAGCTTATGTTGATGAAATTCCAGTTAACTGGTGTCCAGCACTTGGTACAGTTTTAGCGAACGAAGAAGTAATCAATGGAAGAAGTGAGCGCGGGGGACATCCGGTTGAGCGTCGTCCAATGAAACAATGGATCTTAAAAATCACAGCATATGCTGACCGTTTATTAGAAGATCTAGAAGAATTAGATTGGCCTGAAAGCTTAAAAGAAATGCAACGTAACTGGATTGGACGTTCTGAAGGTGCTGAAGTTTACTTTAATATTGATGGATTCGATGAAAAAGTAACTGTATTTACAACTCGTCCTGATACATTATTCGGTGCAACTTATGTTGTATTAGCTCCAGAACATGATTTAGTAAGTAAAATTACTACAGCTGATCAAAAAGAAGCTGTTGAAGCATATATCGATTCAGTTAAATCGAAAAGTGATTTAGAGCGTACTGATTTAGCGAAAGATAAATCAGGTGTATTCACAGGTGCTTATGCAGTTAATCCTGTAAATAACGAAAAGCTTCCAATTTGGATTGCTGATTATGTACTTGCAAGCTATGGAACTGGTGCAGTTATGGCAGTACCTGCACATGACGAGCGCGATCACGAATTCGCAGTTAAATTTGAATTACCAATCGTTGAAGTTGTTGAAGGTGGAGACGTTCAAAAAGAAGCTTACGCTGGCGATGGTAAACATGTTAACTCTGATTTCTTAAATGGATTAAATAAAGAAGAAGCACTTACAAAAGTGATCGAATGGTTAGATTCTTCAAAAGCAGGGGAGAAAAAAGTTACGTATCGTCTACGTGATTGGTTATTCTCTCGTCAAAGATATTGGGGAGAACCAATTCCAGTAATTTTCTGGGAAGATGGTACGATGACAGTTGTTCCTGATGAGGAGCTACCATTAATTCTTCCGCAAACTGAAGACATCCGTCCAAGTGGTACTGGTGAGTCACCATTAGCAAATATTGCTGATTGGGTTAATGTAGTAGATCCAGTAACAGGTAAAAAAGGAAGACGTGAAACAAATACAATGCCACAATGGGGCGGAAGCTGCTGGTATTACTTACGTTATATTGATCCAACTAATAACGAAGCAATCGCAGATACTGAATTACTAAAGCATTGGCTACCAGTTGATGTATATATTGGTGGAGCAGAGCATGCAGTTCTTCACTTACTTTACGCTCGTTTCTGGCATAAATTCCTTTACGATTTAGGAGTAGTTCCTACTAAAGAGCCATTCCAAAAACTTTTCAACCAAGGAATGATCTTAGGGGAAAATAATGAAAAAATGTCTAAGTCAAAAGGGAATGTTGTAAATCCTGATGACATCGTAGCGAGCCATGGTGCCGATACTTTACGCTTATACGAAATGTTCATGGGCCCATTAGATGCATCAATCGCTTGGTCAGAAAATGGATTAGATGGTTCTCGTCGTTTCTTAGACCGAGTATGGCGTTTATTTATCACGGATAACGAAGAGCTATCAGATAAAATCGTTGAAGGTGTAACTTCAAGCAGTCTTGATAAAACATACCACCAAACAGTGAAGAAAGTAACAGAGGACTTTGAAGGCCTACGCTTTAATACTGCCATTTCTCAAATGATGGTATTTATCAATGAAGCATATAAAGCTGAACAATTACCAAAAGAAATGGTTGAAGGTTTCGCTAAACTATTAGCACCAGTAGCTCCGCATATTGGTGAAGAACTTTGGAGTAAATTAGGTCATAATGATTCAATTTCATATGCTACATGGCCAGCATACGATGAAGCTAAGCTTGTAGAAGATGAAATTGAAATCGTAGTACAAATTAATGGTAAAGTAAAAGCAAAATTACTTGTTGCAAAAGATGCTTCTCGTGAGCAAATGGAGCAAATTGCATTATCAGATGATGCAGTTAAGGAACAAGTTGAAGGAAAAACTGTTCGAAAAATTATTGCTGTACCAGGTAAATTAGTTAATATTGTTGCTAACTAAATAAAACAAAATGTGAGGGTCCCAAAAGTATAACTTTCTATAGGGACCCTCTATTTTTGTAGATAAAAATTGAAAAGCTACTTTTAAAATGGAGTAGAGCATCGTAAATCAAGGGGAGAATCGTAAATAAAATTAGGAAATCGCAATTAAATTAGTGGAATCGCAATTAAAAGTGGAATCGCAAATAAATTAGGGGAATCGCAATAAAAAAGTGGAATCGCAAATAAATTAGGGGAATCGCAAATAGAAAGTGGAATCGCAAATAAAATTAGAAAATCGCAAGTAAAAAAGTGGAATCGCAAATAAAATTAGGAAATCGCAATTAAATCTAGCATAATCGCAAATAAAATGAAAAATTACCCATACCCGTTGAGGTATTACCATACAAAAATAGTCTAGATGGAACTTTCTTCAACTGAAAAATTATAATTAACGATATTACTGTCTCAAATGTTACAAAATAAGATTAAAATTAGCTATTTATTAATAAAATAGGCTTCAATTGAAAGAACTCTGTTAAGATACCCCCTACAATTGGGGATTCTAAAAGCATTTGTGATCTGTAAGAAGGGTTTGAACAAAGTCTTGCAAATTACGCCTTTTCTACAGGGTTTTCCAATTAGACGTACTTTTTGCATAGATTTTAATTAGTTGTTAAGATGTTGCTATATAGAGAGGATGTGCAATTATGAATTCAATTACAGCAAATGAAGTTAAAGAGCGTTTAGACGCAGGTGAAACGCTATTTTTAGTAGATGTACGTGAGGATTATGAGGTTGAGTACGGTAAAATTCCGGAAGCAGTACATATACCAATGGGGCAAATTCCTAGTAAATTAGATGTTTTTAATAAAGAGTTTGAATACATTTTCATTTGTAAGGCAGGCGTTCGTAGTGAGAATGTTTGTGAGTATTTAAATGAGCTAGGTTATAAGGCGACTAATATGGAAGGCGGTATGATGGCCTGGGAAGGCGAAGTTGAATAAATAATTTTTTTACTTTGTCTACTGCACTAAAATCCAACGATTTCGTTGGTTTTTTTTATTTGTCATGATTAAATGGGCTAATGTTTTTTTGAGTTAGGTATATTAACCATGTAGTTGTGACATATATTAAAGTAGAACCTCATATATTTTTTCATTGAGGCCTTGCTTGTTAGAAAGGAGGGGGTTGATTTGCCTAAAACATTGAAAATTGATATTACTGATAAAGTAATAGGTAAATTTAAAGATGGGCATATGGAATTGTATTCATCAAAGTATTTAATAGGTAAGTTTTTCTTTAAAGATTTAAACCAAACTTTTCAATTGGCAGATGGTTATGTTGAAGAGGATGGGCGATTTTATTTATTAGTGAATTTGCATCACGAACAATCGAGTGCTCGCCTTTGACCTTAAATTAGGGACGGTGGATTTGTGCCAAAGAAAAATATATTAGACGAAAAGCATAAGAAAAATTTAGAAAAACAGTTCGATCGCTTTTTGAATAAGGGCATGATCATTCGTTTTAGAAATAACAGATTTGTATTTAATAAGTTTATTAATAAACAAATCTTATGCTTTTCTATATGTAATGAAAATAGGACCTAGCGAAAAAAAGTATTCGTTCGGTCCTTTGTTTATATTAGAAAATTGTTTTTGAATACTCGGCAGCTGAAGCTCCTGCTAGTCTACCCGTTACAAACGCAGCAGTAATGTTGTATCCTCCAGTATATCCATGAACATCTAGAATTTCGCCACAAAAATATAGGCCGTTCATGATTTTAGATGACATTTCTTTTGGATGTATTTCCTTTGTAGAGACTCCTCCGCCTGTCACGAATGCTTTCTCAATTGAAAGAGTTCCGTTTACTGCAAATGTAAAGCTTTTAAATGATTGGACAAGCTCTCTTAATTTTATAGCGGCAATTTCATTACAAGGAGTGGCTTCATCAATACCACATTTTGATAGTAAAAATAATAAATATCTTTCAGGAACAAATCCTTTTAGTACATTTTTAATGGATTTTTTAGGTTCCTCTTTTAAGATATAGTTCATTTCTTGAAAAAGTGTTTCTTCATTTTGGTCAGGGAAACAATCAATTGCCATCATGACATTTTTTGTTTTAAATTTTTGTTGGACTTTATATACAAATTGGCTACATCTTAAAGCAGCAGGGCCAGAAATTCCAAAATGAGTAAATAGCATGTCCATTTTATGTGCTATAACTTTTTTACCTTTTGGGTTCAGTACACTTAATTCGATATCTCTTAAAGCAAGACCTTGTAATGATTTATTTTGAATAAAGTCTTCGCTTGAAGTGATTGGTACTTCTGTTGGAAATAGTTCTGTAATTGTATGCCCAGCTTTTTTTGCCCATGCATAACCATCGCCTGTTGAACCTGTATGAGGTACAGATTTACCGCCAACTGCAAGAACAACACTTTTTGTGTGTATAACAGTTTGGTCATCAAGTAAGATGCCGACTACTTTTCCTTCTTCATAGAGTACTTCTTTCACTTTTCGATTAATTTGTATATCGACATGATGTTTTTTTAGCTTTTGAATTAATGCATTTAATACTGATTTTGAATCATTCGAAACAGGAAACATTCTTCCGTGATCTTCTTCTTTTAAAGCGACCCCCATTTTTTCGAAAAACTGTATGATATCCTCGTTATTATAAATAGAGAATGCGCTATATAAAAAACGGCCATTTCCAGGTATATGTTTAATAACTTCTTCTACAGGTAATCGATTCGTTACATTACAGCGTCCACCACCTGAAATAAGTAGTTTTTGTCCTAATTTATTTCCTTTTTCAAGTAAAAGTACTTTAGCTTTGTTTTCAGCAGCGCTAATTGCAGCCATCAGACCAGAAGTTCCGCCACCTATTACTATTACATCATAATTCATTATTTCACTACTTTCGTTAATTTTTGGATCCATTATTTGTATGAGCAAGAGAGATCTAAAAGGATATAATATCCATTTTTTGATTTTCCTGCTTTATCTGTTTTTAAATTTTAACATTATTTCATGTATGCTCCAACTTGTTACTAATTTTTAATTTTTTCTTTTTATATGATATGGTAAGATAGATTAGTTGGTTTGATCGAAATAGTAGGAGGCAGTTTATGTCAGATTCAAAATTGCTACGTGGTACCTTCATATTAACTGCTGGTACATTTTTTATAAAATTTCTTGGAATGATTTATACATTCCCTTTCTATGCGTTAGTTGGTTCAAAAGGGTCTGCATTATATAATTATGGTTACGTTCCATATACATTATTTATCAGTATAGCTACTGCAGGTGTTCCGTTAGCTGTAGCAAAGTTCGTTTCCAAATACAATGCAATCGAAGAATATGAAACAAGTAGGAGGCTGTTTCATGCAAGTCAGTTGCTCCTAATTTGTACAGGTATTCTGTCATTTTTAACACTGTATATTATTGCACCTTATATAGCACCGCTTATGATTCCAACAGATTCGAAAGGTAATAGTGTAGAAGATGTAGTATCAGTTATGAGAATAGTTAGTACTGCATTAATTTTAGTACCTTCTCAAAGTTTATATAGGGGTTTTTTCCAGGGACATCAATCAACAGGTCCAACTACTGTTTCTCAGTTAATTGAACAAATTGTTCGTATTGTATTTACTTTAATTGGAAGTTATTTAATCCTAAAAGTATTTGGTGGAACAATAACTCAAGCAGTTGGTTTATCAACATTTGCAGCTACGATCGGTGCTGTAGGTGGAATTTTAAACTTACTTTGGTATTGGAAAAAACGAAAAGTACATTTAGATGAACTTCTCCCGAAATCAAAAGGATTAATTTATCCGACTAAAATGGTAATGTTTAAAGAATTATTTTCATATTCAATTCCGTATGTATTTGTTGGACTTGCAATCCCGTTATATCAATTAGTTGATCAATTTACTTACAATAGGGCAATGGAAGCCATTGGATTAAAAGATATTGCAGAGAATACTTATGTAATGTTTTCATACACGAGTCACAAACTAGTTATGATTCCAGTTTCTCTAGCAACAGCATTCGGTTTAACACTTGTACCTGCAATCACTGAAGCTTTCGTAAATAACAATCATAAAAAACTACAAAGTCAAATTACCCAAACCTACCAGGTTGTGTTTTTCTTAACTCTCCCTGCTGTAGTAGGTATTTCGGTATTGGCTGAACCAATTTATAGTGCTTTTTATCAAAAAAGTACACTTGGTGGAAGTATTTTAGGTTTTTATGCGCCAGTAGCATTACTTTACTCACTTTTCACAGTAAATGTGGCAATATTACAAGGTTTAGATAAACAAAAATATGCGATTATTGGATTAGTTGGCGGAGTAATTATTAAAATAGTGTTGAATGTACCACTAATTTATGCATTTAAGACATATGGTGCAGTATTAGCGACAGCATTAGGCTATTCATTTTCAATCGTATATAATTTCTATTATATCCGTAAACACGCAAATTTCTCATTCAATAGAGTGTTTAGACGAATATTCTTTATGATTATTTTATCTTTACTAATGGCTGCAGCAGTTTTTGGCGTTGAATATTTATTAGGCTTCTTTTGGACTTATAAAGATGGTCGAATTATTTCAATGTTCCTAATTATCATCGGTGCAGTGATCGGAGCGGTAGTTTATCTAGGAGTTGCATATAAATTTAATTTATTTGAAATTATATTAGGTACTCGCTTGCAGAATCGTTTTAAGTTCGGAAAAAGAGGATAAAACATATGGTGAACCGTCTTTTAGGAGTGGTTCACCTTTTTTACACATTAAGAAAGAATAAATTAACGGCAGATGAATAGTAATAGGTGCATCAAAGCTTTCGTCGTTGCCAAAGTCTTGCCAATCGGCGGGATTCTTTAATTTTTAATTAGAAAGAAAAGGTGTTAGTTAATGAGAATTGATAAAATTTTATCCAATATGGGATATGGAAGTAGGAAAGAAGTTAAATCTTTACTAAAACAAGGTGTTGTAAAAGTAGGGGACAATATTGTCAAAAGCCCAAAAGAGCATGTAGATATTGAACAACAAGTAGTAACGGTAAACGGTGAAGTAGTAGAGTATAAAGAATTTGTGTATTTAATGATGAACAAGCCTCCAGGTGTTATATCTGCTACAGAAGATTCAGAACATGAAACAGTTATCGGATTATTAGAATATGAAGATATAATTTTCGAACCATTTCCAGTTGGTCGTTTAGATAAGGATACAGAAGGTTTGTTATTAATAACGAATGATGGTCATTTGGCGCATCAACTACTTTCTCCAAAAAAACATGTACCAAAGAAGTATTACGCAACGATTGATGGAATTGTAACGGAAGACGACATTAAAGCATTTGAAAAAGGTGTAACTTTAGAAGATGGTTATTTGACGAAACCAGGTTATTTAACAATTCTTAAATCTGACGCGGAATCAGAAATAGAATTAATTATTATGGAGGGTAAGTTCCATCAAGTAAAAAGAATGTTTGAAGCAGTCGGAAAGACAGTTACTTATTTAAAAAGACTTGAGATGGGTCCTTTAAAATTAGATGAGGAATTAGAGTTAGGTGAATATAGAGAATTAACTGATGAAGAGATCGACATGTTAAAGTCTGTTAACGAAGAAAAATAATAGATGTAGGGAATGTGAGCTTTGATTTTTACATTTCCTAAATTTGTGAATAAGAATTAATGTAATGAAGACGAGAGCCAAAAGAAAAACAAAAACCCTTGATAAGACGTCAGACAAGACATCATGGGTTTTTGTTTTTCTTTTTAAGAAGAAGCTTTTACTTTTTTCCCTGTTACGGCCCATTTTCCCCTACTTGGACTATAAACTAGATTATTAAACTCTAAAATGTTTAAATCTCGTTGGATTGTTCTAGGTGTTATACCAAACTCCTCCACTAGGTCTTTTGTAGAAACGGTGCCATTTTCGCTAATATACATGTAAATGGCTTTAATTCGAGTCAGCATTCGAGAAGTTCCAGAATTCAAAAAACCACTCCTTTACCTACCGCATTGTTTCATAACAGGTTAGTTAAGTATTTTACTAGAAAGCTTATATTTTCATTTTACTCTTTTTCGGTAGTTTCATAACGAAATTTATGAAAATAATACAAAAATTTAATGAAAATTTGCGCAAACGTAATCATTTTGCAAGTTTAAGGTAATATATTCTACAAAGAGTGTCATATTCCTTCTTTTTTCGTTCCATTTATGAATAAATTATGTTTAAATTTTAAAAGATGTTAAACTATTTATATTAAAGGAGGTATTTCTATGACACAAATTAATTGGATGGAAGAAGTTTTAAAACGTAAAGAAGACTACCTTAAGCAAACGATTGAGCTTCTGAATATTGAAAGTGTATATGATGAGTCAACAATTTCAAAAGAAGCACCGATGGGCAAAGGGATTAATGAAGCACTTACATACATGTTAAATTTAGGTGAAAAAGACGGTTTTATTCCAAAAAATGTTGATGGATTTGCTGGCCACTTGGAAATGGGAAGCGGTGAAGAATTAGTAGGTATTCTTTGCCATTTGGATGTAGTACCTGCTGGTGATGGTTGGTCTCATGATCCATTTGATGCAATTATTAAAGATGGAAATATTTATGCACGAGGTGCAATTGACGATAAAGGTCCTACAATGGCTGCATATTATGCGATGAAGATTGTAAAAGAATTAGGGCTTCCTATTAATAAACGTGTACGAATGATTCTTGGAACAGATGAAGAAAGTCAATGGCGTTGTGTAGACCATTACTTTGAAAATGAAGAAATGCCAACGATGGGCTTTGCTCCAGATGCAGATTTCCCGATTATTTACGCTGAAAAGGGAATATTAGATATTAACTTCAACCAAGTACAATTATCTGAAGATAATGAGAGTGAGTATAAATTAGTATCATTCTCTTCAGGTAGAAGAGTAAACATGGTACCTGATCATGCAAAAGCAATCGTTTCAGGACCAAGCTTTGATCAAGAAGCTTTTACAAAACACATTAGTGAATTAGGTTGCAAAGCTCAAATATCTGAGGAAAACGGCAACCAAGTTTTAGTTGTAGAAGGCGTTTCAGTTCATGGCATGGAGCCAGATAAAGGTAAAAATGCTGGTATTGCATTAGCAAGCTTCTTAAACCAATTTGGTTTTAATGTAAATGCTGATCGTTTCTTAAACTTTATCGTTGAAAACTTCAAAGGTGATTCACGTGGTAAAAACATGGGTGTTGCGTTTAATGATGATATTACTGGTGATTTAACAATTAATTTAGGGATCATGCAATATGAAGAAAATAAAGGTGGTACATTTGGTTTAACTTTACGTTACCCAGTGACAACTAATATTGACTTTGTTATTTCAACACTTACTGAACGTGGAAATAAGTTTAGCTTTGAATATAATGAAATTAAAAATTCAACCCCTCACCATGTACCAAAGGATCATCCTTTAATTCAAACTTTACAAAAAGTATATGAAGAGCAAACAGGTGAAGAAGCGACATTATTAACAATCGGTGGAGGTACATATGCACGCTCATTAAGCGCAGGCGTAGCTTTCGGACCGTTATTCTTAGGTAAACCAGAAGTAGCTCATCAAAAAGATGAATATGCTGAAATTGATGATTTATTAAAAGCGATTGCAATTTATGCTCAGGCGATTGCTGAATTAGTTAAATAAAATAGTAAAAGTAAGGGGAGAAAAATTCCTCCCCTTTTTTATGTAGGTTTTTAGGAGTTGAAGATTATTTTGAACACAGTACAAGCACGTAAAAATAGCATCTTACTAATTTTTAAGGGCTATTATTTTTGTTTATTTTTTGCAATAGGATCGCTAGGACCGTTACTTTCTTCATACTTTAAAAATGTGTTGGATTTGTCAACTTCACAAATTGGCATCTTAATGTCTCTTACGCCGATCGTTGCAATTTTTTCACAGCCTCTATGGGGAATGCTTAGTGACATGACGCTAAATCCTAAAAAAATGTTGCTTATAGCGCAAGTCTCCACAATTGTAATTGCACTTTTCTATTCTACAATCACTTCGTATGGCATGCTTTTATTTGTTGTCGTCTTGTTATCAATGACACAAAGTGCTTTAATTCCTCTTTCAGATAGTATTGCACTGAATTATGTCCAAAAAATTGGTGGGAATTACGGAGCTATTCGATTATATGGCTCAATTGGATTTGCTATTGCTGTGTTAGTTTCAGGAAGATTAGCTGAGTTATTTGGTTTAGCAATTATATTTTTCATATTTGCATTTTGTGTTTTAGTTGGTTTAGGCATTTCAATCTTTATTCCAAATGCTACGACCTTTAGTAAAAGGGAGCCAATCTTAAAGGGTGTCCCAATTTTGCTATCTAATAAAAGATTTTTGCTATTTTTAATTTGTGCCTTTTTAGTTTTTGGACCAATTAGTGCAAATAATACTTACTTCGGTTTATATATTCAATCCTTAGGTGGAACATTAACAGGTATTGGTATTGCTTTTCTAATTTCTGCAGGAAGCGAAGCGCCTTTTTTACAAGTAGCTAAACGATTAATTAATCGTTTTGGGATATATAATATATTAATTGCAACCGCTTTAGTATCGGCTTTAAGATGGTATTTTTATTTTACAAATCCTCCGATGCCTATCTTATTTTTATCTTGTCTTACACAAGGATTATCAGTTGGATTATTTATTCCTGCGGCTCTCCAATTTGTAAGAGAACAAGCACCAGATTCTTTAAAGGCAACAGCCGTTACAATTTATTCTGGTTTAGGCTTAGGAATGGGAGAATGGTTCTGTACTTTTGTAAGTGGGTTTATATCAGAGGCATTTTCAATTAAAGCAATTTATATTTTATTTGGAACGCTTAGTATAGTTGCAGTTGGTATCATGCAATACTTAAAAAAGGATTCAAATATTAATCATAAAAAGGAGATTGCATGAGTTGAGTGAACATTATTTTCTTGCTGTTCCTTTGCCAATACAAATTAAAGAAAAATTAGATGATTTTTCACAAAAGTGGGTCGGAAAATTACCATTTAAAAAATGGACTTTTAAAGATGATTTTCATATTACTTTATCATTTTTAGGCCCAGTTACATATACCAAAAGTGTAGAACTAATGGATCAATTAAAAGAAGAGCTTGATGATTTCAAAAGCTTTAGCTTGACCGTCCAACATTTAGGGATATTTGGGAATGACGCAAAGCCACGTGTATGGTGGTTTGGTCTTGAAAATAGCATTGAATTAATCAATCTACAACATAGAATAAGTAATATATGTGAAAAAATTGGATTTTCAGTTGAAAAACGTTCTTATAATCCGCATATTACAATCGCAAAAAAATATAATGATATATTCGATAAAGAATTTAAGGTCCCATTTACCTGGGAGGAAGACCCACTAAAATTTGAAGCGGATGAAATCATTTTATATAAGATTCAACCTTCTAAGAAACCAAGTTATCAAAGTGTAGCGTCAATTAAATTGAAGTGAACAAATTGGCAAAATCTTGGGGGAATTGGTGAAATAAGACTAAGATCTTGCTTCGTTAATTGATGGATTTGAATCCATTTTACCTATTTGTGAATATACTAATCATATCGATGGAAATAACGAAAATATTAATCAGTCGTTTTTTATAGTAAAGTTTTAAATTTACAGTCTGGATGGTGAATAGCGTTGTTTCATATTAAAAGGGCTTACGAAGCTTATATAGATGGATTTCAAGAAATAACAATGATTATTCCCAAATCGAACAAACATACAGTGCATTCTTATTTTGAACTAATTTATGAGGATAATCGGAAAACTAAGCTTCCTATTGTTACACGAATAGAGTTTGAAAGGTTTATAAAATATACTGTTTTCACACCTGAGGATCTTTCATTAGAAAACAAGTATGAGATTGAAGATGAATTTGGAGTGCGTACAGATTTACAAGTTGGCGGTGTCATACGTTCAAATGATTTTGATGAAAAATATGCTTATGACGGAGAAGATTTAGGTGCGAGTTATTCAAATCATTCCACGCAATTTAAGCTATGGGCACCAACTGCATCGAAGGTTAAATTAAGAATTTATCAAAGTCATGGTGATGAAGAAAAATTTACTGAAAAGTTAATGGAACGTGACGGAAAAGGGACATGGAAAGTAATAATCGATCAAAATTGTGATGGGTTAGTTTATAACTATTTAGTATGTGTAAATCTGATTTGGCGAGAAGCAGTTGACCCTTACGCTAAAGCAGTGACTTTAAATGGTAAAAATGGTGTTGTAATTGACTTGTCTAAGGGTAGCCATGTTAGTAAGGTAAATAGTCCTCTACAAAGTAAGTATACGGATTGTATTATTTATGAAGCTAGTATAAGAGATTTTACTTCACACCCATTAAGTGGAGTTCATAAAAAAGGATCCTTCGAAGGATTTCATGAAAAAGGTACTACTTACAATGAATTATCAACAGGGTTGGATTACTTATGCCAATTAGGTGTTACACATATTGAACTTCTGCCATTCTTTGATTTTGAGGGGATAGAAGAGAATAACCCATTCCAAAGCTATAATTGGGGCTATAATCCGTTAAACTTTAATGCACCAGAAGGTAGTTATAGTTTAAAACCGGAAGAACCGATGACAAGGATCACTGAACTAAAAAAACTTATATCAGTTTATCATGAGCATGGATTACGGATTATCATGGATGTTGTTTATAATCATGTTTACGAATTACAAACTAGTAATTTTGAAAAAATTGTGCCTGGATATTATTTTAGACAGGATGAACGAGGTTTACCTTCGAATGGCACTGGAGTAGGGAATGATTTTGCATCTGAAAGATTGATGGCAAGACGTTTTATTCTTCAATCGCTCAAGTATTGGACTGAAGAATATGACATCGATGGGTTTAGGTTTGATTTAATGGGAATTTTGGATACGGATACAATGAATCAGATTGTAACTGAATTGACAATCTTAAAACCAGAAATGATTATTTTTGGAGAAGGCTGGGATTTGAATACTTCATTAAGTCCTTCATCTCGAAAAGCAACAATCAACCAAAGTCATCAATTATCAAAGATTGGATTTTTTAACGATAAATTCAGGGATGGAATAAAAGGAAGTACTTTTTCGGTTCAAGAAATAGGATTTATCCAAGGGAAACTTAATCATGATTATTTGTCCGATCTACTATTGGGTAGCGTCGGGATTAATAACCAGGTATCTTTATTTCAAGAGCCTTATCAATCAATAAATTATGTTGAATCGCATGATAATCACACTATGTGGGACCGTTTGAAGCTTTCAAATGGAAAAGATAGTGAAGAATTACTAAAGAAGAGACACATACTTGGCACTAGTATTGCCCTGTTTTCATTTGGAGTACCGTTTATTCATAGCGGGCAAGAGTTCTTTCGAACAAAGGAAGGTATAGAGAACAGTTATAATTCAGGGGACACTGTTAATAGCATTGATTGGGCTAGAGCAGAACGTGAATCGAGTTATATAAATATAGTAAAAGAGTTTATTGCGATTCGAAAGCGCTTTAATTGCCTCCGTTTTTCTTTAAAAGAAGAAATAGTAAGGCATATAAAGTCAGTCAAGGTCCATCAAAATATAATTGGCTACCGCATTAGTGGAATAGAAGAGATTGACCGTGTTAAAGAAATAATGGTGTTATTTCATAACGGCCTAAAGGATACTACTATTGATCTCGGAAATGAAGACAATTGGGAATATGTATGGGATGGTACTAAACATTATGTTGAAAAAGGGATAAAAGCTGAATGTAATAAATTACCAATACCATTACTTTCTACTGTTGTATTAGTAAAATACTAGCAACTACTTGCAGATTCTAATTAAACGATGTAAACTTGTAAAAGGTGGCTTATTACAGCTAATTGTAATAGGCTATCTTTCTTTTTGTAATAAAATAATTTTAAAATACAAACATATATAACAACAAGGAACGGATATCAATGGATAATCATATACAAGAAATACTCGGAAAAGAATGGACAATCTCGCCAGCCGGTGGTTTCACTGGTGAAGCGTATATAGCTGAAAACAATGATAAGAGATTATTTCTTAAACGAAATTCATCTCCTTTTTTAGCAGTTTTATCAGCAGCTGGTTTTGTTCCAAAATTAGTTTGGACTAGAAGACTAGAAAATGGTGATGTACTTACTGCTCAAGAGTGGGTGATCGCACGTAGTCTTGAACCTTTCGAGATGTCTGCGAAAGGGGTTGCGCAATTCTTATATCGTATCCACTCTTCCAAAGAATTGTTATATATGTTAACGAAGCTAGGGATTAATCCATTAGAACCTCAAGATTTACTTCAAACAATTGTAGGAAATTTAACTGAGGAATTTACACAAAGCCAGATTATCGTTAAAGGCATTGAATATTTAGAAGAAAATATGCCATCTTTTGACCCAGAAGACTTAGTTGTTTGTCATAGTGATTTAAATCATCATAATTGGTTATTAACTGAGGCGAATAATTTATATTTAATCGATTGGGATGAGGCAATTATTGCTGATAAAGCATTTGATTTAGGTATGTTTTTATTTACTTATGTAGACCAAAACGACTGGGGAAAATGGTTACGTAATTATGGAATAAAATTAACAGATGAATTATTGAACCGAATGACTTGGTATGTTGTTGCTCAAACAATCATCTGGATCAAATGGTACACTTTGCGTGAAAATGAAAAGCAGACTCAAAAAATGAAGAGCCTGCTTGAGAAAATATTAGACTTTAAATAAAAATTTCCTCGGAAATTGTCATAGATTAAGAATACGTATTGAAATCCGACACCCATTGAGAGAGTTGATTTTGATGGTTGTTAATGTGCTGGTCTAAATCAGAAGAGTACTTTCCGGACTGACTGTAATAGTAAACATCATTTAGCATAGCTTTTACATCATCTGTTACTTGATCGTTTGTTAGTAAAGATTGAACAAGTCTTTCAAGTTGCTCACATTCTGATACAGTTCCACAGCAATCTGATTGGTGATTCATTAAAATATCGCGTAAAATTGTTAATTGATGCTCATGATTTAAAGGCATAAATTCACATCCTTTTTTTAATAAGTACACTTGAAATAGTTTGTGTTACACGATATGATTTTATACTTTACCTAAATAACCGAGTGCCATTATAGTGCTTGGTTTTTTTTATGAGAAGATACAAATTGCAAAATCGAGAGGGAGTAAAAAAACTTATGAGATTAAGACATAAGCCCGGCGCGGCAGATCAAATAAAGCAATATGCTCATTATGTAATTCCAAATCCGAGCGAGCAAAAAGGAAATTGGAAAGATGTATTCCAAAATGACCAACCGATTCATATTGAAGTTGGTACTGGAAGAGGCCGTTTTATGATAGGTATGGCAAAAGCCAATCCTCATATTAACTATATTGGAATTGAGAAGTATACAAGTGTAGTTTCAGATGCTTTAGATAAATTAATTGAAGCGGAAGTTCCAAATTTAAAACTTTTAAATGTAGATGCTCAAAAATTAACGGATTTCTTTGCAGACGGAGAAATAGATCGAGTTTATTTAAATTTCTCTGATCCATGGCCAAAAGTTCGTCATGAAAAGCGTCGATTAACATATAAAACGTTTTTAAGTATGTATCAACAAATTTTAAAAAATGATGGAGAAATTCATTTTAAAACAGATAATCAAAGTTTATTTGAATTTTCAATTATGAGTATGGCTAACTATGGAATGACGATGCATTTCTTAAGTTTAGACCTTCATAACAGTGAGTTCGAAGGCAATATCATGACAGAATACGAAGAAAAATTCTCGTCAAAAGGTAACCGCATTTATCGAGTAGAAGCTGCGTATAGAAAGTAAGGATAAGGAAAAGCAGGATAAGGGCTAGAGAAAGGCTTTATAAGACTTTCTTGACCTGATATCCTGCTTTTTTTATCTTCTACTGTTTGGTTGCGAGTGCGCTCCATTGATCTGTTTCAAAACTAATGATCGTCTCGTCTTCTATAATGATATTAAAATAAGATTGAATATTTTCTGGAGCCTGTAGGAGCATAGACGTAACCGCCAATTTATGAGCTTCAGTTGGGGCCATTCTGTCTAGCCAAGAATTAAAAGGATGTTTTTTCTTTCTTAGAATGTCTTGTTCTACTTTGAGCCCATGTTCCTTAAATAATGTTCTCCACTGATCTTTAGTAAGACATTTGACGTGACTTGGGTCCCTAATTGCTTCAGCAAGATTGATAAAATCGGACAATGTCTTGTCATTTGGCACGATGTTGTCAATTAATAGGAATCGTCCATTTGGTCGCAATACGCGTGAGACTTCCCGAATAAATGCATCTGGGTTTGGAAAATGATGGGGGGCGATACGACAAGTGACAATGTCAAATGAGTTCTTTAAAAATGGAAGTTCCTCTGCATCAGCCAATACATAGGTTACATTCTGTATGCCCTTTTCGGTCAAGTGGATACGTGTAGTTTCAAGCATTTTCTCTGTTATGTCTGTTGCAGTTACGTTTTTCACAAAAGGTGCCAATGTCTTTGCTACATGTCCACCCCCAGTAGCGATATCAAGTACGACATCTTCAAGCGTGGGTTGCAAGAATGTAACTGCATTAATAAGATCCTCACCATTCGCATGACCTTCACTTAAAACGTACTTTTCTGCATTTTTACCAAATTGACCTTGAACACGCTGTTTGATGAATTCTTTGTCTGCCATTCTCTTTTCTCCTCTCATTTTGCACGTTAATTATGTTTACTCAAATCCATCTTAATCCACCTTAAACAATAAGGAAATTACCATTTGTTTATGAATGTTGATAAGTTATTCTTATGATTTACTATTTTTCATTTGACTCAAATTGCCATTTTTGAAATAGATTTTGAATGTTAAATTTTAAAATTTTTAGCTAAATAAACAGAAAGCAAACTCGCTCATTCCTGAATTCACTTATCTTTTCCTTAACCCAAGCTTATAATATTCAGTAAATTTAAAAAAGTGGTATAATATTTACGTCTATTAAAAAAGAAGGGGGATTAGTATGGAGCTATTAAAGATTGGAACTTGTACAATTCAGTGGCTTACTGGAGGAAACACCCAATTAGATGGTGGAGCGATGTTTGGAGTTGTTCCAAAAGCACTTTGGTCTAAAAAGTATGTTGTTAATGAAAAGAACCAAATTCCATTACGAACTGATCCAGTATTTATTCAAACAAATGGTTTAAATATTATCATTGATAGCGGAATTGGTGTGAACAAATTAAATGAAAAGCAAAAAAGAAATTTTGGGGTAACAGAGGATTCTGCAATTGAAGAATCATTAGCGAAGCATGGCTTAAAGCTAGATGATATCGATTATGTCATAATGACTCATTTGCATTTTGATCATGCAAGTGGATTAACGAAATTTGAAAACGGTGAATTTAAACCTGTGTTTTCAAAGGCGAAAATTATTACTTCCCGGATCGAATGGGATGAGATGAGAAATCCTAATATCCGTTCAAATAATACATATTGGAAAGAAAATTGGGAAGCGATTCAAGATCAAATTATTACATTTGAAAATGAGTATGTTCTATCAGATGAAATGACGATTATCCATACAGGTGGCCATAGCGATGGACATAGCATTATTAAAATAGAAACTGAGAATGAACTATTATTGCATATGGGGGATTTAATGCCTACACATGCGCATCAATCTCCGTTATGGGTGATGGCGTATGATGACTATCCAATGACATCAATTTATGCAAAAGAAAAATGGGTCAATTTTGGAATGCAAAAAAATTCTTGGTTTACCTTTTATCACGATGATGTGTATAGAGCAATAAAATGGAGCGCTGAAGGACAAGTATTACAGTCGATCGAACGCTCCAAATAATTTGTATATCGTTTTTAAACAATTTGAGCTGAAATTAGCTCGCCGTTTACAGCATTAATGATGAATGAATAGTTAGTAGTATCATTGTCTGATTCTACTACTGTAAAACCACCTTCATAAACATCACCTTCATAATCTGGTAAGTCAGCCCACTTTGGTTCTGAGTGAATCCAAGTTCCAGTTACATTGCCATATGAAAGAAACACTGGTTTAATTGTTTTTAATGCTTTTTCTGCTGGAATATATTGCGAAGATAATTTTTTTTGTAAATATAGACCACCAGCAACACCTAAACCTAAGCCAATTAGGACGCGTTTAAGTTTCATTTGTACCACCTCTATTTAAGTATTATGCGCTTGAATAAATATTCTACTACTTATCTTAGTCAAATAGAGGCAACTTTTCAACGTTTAGCATTGGTATTACATGTTATTTTTAGATAAAATAAAAAATGGAAGAAATGTTTTGTATAGAGAGGAACGAAAATATGAATCAAGATACTCTACAGCTTTTTAAGTTTTTAACAGAATTACAAGGTGCATCAGGATTTGAGCATGAAGTTCGTCATTTTATGAGAAAAGAACTTGAGAAATATACGAATGAAATTGTACAAGATCGCCTAGGAAGTATTTTTGGAGTTAAACGTGGAACTGAAGATGGACCTACTGTAATGGTAGCGGGACATATGGATGAAGTTGGATTCATGGTTACTCAAATTACGGAAAACGGGATGTTAAGATTTCAACCACTAGGAGGCTGGTGGAGTCAAGTATTGCTTGCTCAAAGAGTTCAAATTATGACAGACCAAGGTCCGGTTATCGGAGTAATTGGTTCGATTCCTCCACATTTATTAAGCGATGAGCTAAGAGCTAGACCAATGGACATAAAAAATATGTTAATTGATATCGGTGCAGATAACAAAGAGGATGCCTTAAATATTGGTATTCGTCCAGGTCAACAAATTGTACCTGTATGTCCTTTTACGCCTATGGCTAATGAGAAAAAAATTATGGCTAAAGCTTGGGATAACCGTTACGGTTGTGGACTTGCGATCGAATTATTAAAAGAAGTTCAAAATGAAACATTACCTAATATTTTATATTCAGGTGCTACTGTTCAAGAAGAAGTTGGACTTAGAGGCGCACAAACTGCAGCAAATATGATTAAACCTGATATTTTTTATGCACTTGATGCGAGCCCTGCAAATGATATGTCGGGTGCGAAATCTGAATTTGGTCAATTAGGTAAAGGTGTTTTACTACGAATTTTAGACCGTACGATGGTTACACATAAAGGAATTCGTGAATTTATTTTAGATACTGCAGAAACGAATAATATACCTTATCAATACTTTGTATCACAAGGTGGAACAGATGCTGGACGAGTACATGTTTCAAACGATGGCGTACCTTCTGCTGTAATTGGTATTTGTTCACGCTACATTCACACAGCGGCTTCAATTATTCATGTTGATGATTATTTAGCTGCGAAAGAATTACTTGTTAAACTAGTTAAAGCGACTGATAAAACTACTGTTGAAACACTGCGTAATTATTAAGCTAAGGAGCCTCAGCATTGGGGCTTCTTTTCTTTTTTGAGCAATAAAAGAGATTAGTCTAAATTGAACGAGGCGATACTCATAAAGAGAATGTGATATAAGAAATTCAAATGAGCGAGGTAATAGCAATGAAAATAACGATCGGCTCACTTAATCCTACAAAAGTAGGAGCAGTACAAAATGTATTTAAAGATTTTTCAGTATCAGGGATCAATGTTCCATCAAATGTTTCGAATCAACCTTTGACAGATCTAGAAACGATGAATGGCGCTGTAAACAGAGCGCATAACGCTCGATTGGCAGGTGGATCTGAAATTGGTATTGGATTAGAAGGTGGAGTGATTATTGAGAACGGTAAACTGTTCCTTTGTAACTGGGGAGCACTTGTTTATGAAAATGATGTTGTTTTAGCAAGCGGTGCAAAGATTTTACTGCCAAGCGAATTTATAAGCGATTTGCAAAACGGCACTGAACTGGCTGTTTTAATGGAACGTTATACGAATGAAAAAGATATTCGTAGTAAAGAAGGGGCAGTAGGTATTTTTACAAATGGTCGAATTACAAGAACGCAAATTTTTGAACATATTTGTGAGCTATTATTAGGACAGTATGAATTCAAAAAACTTAAGGAAAAAACGATTTGAAAGCCGTCCTTTTTGCATATCGATAAAAATAAAGTAAAATAAAAGAAAACGAATTAAGCGAGGGAAACAGAATGGAAAAAATTACTTCAGTTGAGCAATTCGAACAAGCAAAACAAGGGGAAAAAGTGGTATTCCAATTTTCAGCAAATTGGTGCCCAGACTGCAGATTTTTAGATATGTTCTTCCAAGAAATAATCGATGAAAATAAAGATTTTACGTTTTATTATGTAGACCGTGATCAATTCATTGAGGTATGTCAAAACCTAGATATCTTTGGAATACCAAGCTTTGTAGCATTCAATAAAGGTGAAGAAATTGGACGATATGTAAATAAAGACCGTAAAACCAAGGAACAAGTAGAAGAGTTTCTTGAAGGATTAAGAGGTTAATAAGGTAGGTAAAACAATTGGCTAAAAAAACAACGCTAGACATAAAAAAAATGATAGAAAATCGCCTTGGAAATGAAGAATGGCGTTTTATATACGATCGTGAAAAAGAAGACCTTCGAATTGAAGGGATTGAAAGTAAAAAAGGAATGAGTGTCTCTTTAAACAGTGCAGTAGCAAAGTATGAAGCAGATGGTGAAGCGGCATTTAATGAATTAATTTACTATATAAAAGAAGCTCTTTTGGCTATGCATTCTCAAGCCGCATTCCTCAAAGAGCAGATTCGACCTGTTATTCGAGCTACTTCATTCCCAACTGAAAAGGAAGAAGGCAACTCTTTCGTAACAACTGAACATACAGCAGAAACTAGAATCTACTATGCTATTGATTCAGATAAAACATACCAATTAATCGATGAAAATTTATTAGTCAAATCTGGCTATACAAAAGAGCAGATTCATTCGATTGCTATTGTTAATTTACAAAAGATGCCTGTTCAAGTGAAAGAAGACGTTGTTGCAGATAATACTTTTTATTTTATCCGAACAAATGATGGATACGATGCAAGCAGAGTATTGAACAGTTTATTTATTAAAGAAATTCAATCGAAAATTAAAGGTGAATTATTAGTAGGAATCCCTCATGGAGACGTGCTAATCCTTGCTGACATTCGAAATAACATAGGTTATGATATAATGGCGCAAATGAATATGAGTTTCTTTGCAAGTGGGAAAATACCAATTACATCATTATCGTTTGCTTACGAAAACGATAAATTAATGCCAGTATTTATTTTAGGGAAACAAAAGAAGCAATAGAGAGGAAGAAATCTGTGAATATTTTTTATAACAAAGAAGGAATTGGCGATACGCTTTTAATCACATTAAAACAAATTCCATCAGAAGATCGCCAAGTTGAACGAAAAGGGAATATTGCACGTGTTTATAGTGTAGTTACAAATGAAACTGTTGCAATTAACGTATTTGAAGCATCAACATATGTAGATGTTCAAGAAAACGGTGTTGTGACAATCACTGAACATATTGTAAATACAATAAATGAATTATTAGAAAAAGAAGGGTTTGAAGATAAACTAGTATTAGACCTTTCTCCTAAATTTGTCATCGGATATGTAATCGAAAAAGAAAAACATCCAAATGCTGATAAATTAAACATTTGTAAAGTAGATGTTGGTACTGAAGAATTACAAATTGTTTGTGGCGCACCGAATGTTGATCAAGGACAAAAAGTTGTCGTTGCAAAAGTTGGTGCAGTAATGCCATCAGGTTTAGTTATTAAAGATGCTAATTTACGTGGAGTTGATTCATTCGGAATGATCTGTTCTGCACGTGAGCTTGACTTACCAGACGCACCACAAGAAAAAGGCATTTTAGTTTTAGAAGCCGATGCTGAAATTGGGAAAGCTTTTTTTAACTAATTAAATAACAAATAAATGCTAGACCATAACTTGGTTCTAGCATTTTTTATTTTATTGGAGCTATGTTTAATAAAGCATTGAAATGCTTTAAGTTTCTAGATAGGCATCGCTCACTCTGCTTAATGTCATACAGTAATAAAACAAGTGAATGAATGATGAAGGCGAGCATTTGTCAACGGTCTGACATACTAGATATCGAAATATGTTTGTAATAGCACAAAATGTAATAATAATGTGTTTTTTGTCACTATGTCACATGGTAAAATAAAAGGTACGAATAGAAATAGAGAGAGTGAGAAAAATGAAAAATTGGTTAAAAAGCCTTTTTAAGGCAAATAGCCTTAATGAGATTGAAGAAGAGATTAAAGATGAGCCTGTTGAGGAGAAAGTATATCAATCACACTCTATCGAAAGAAATAGAAACGCTTTTCTTGAGCGTCCGAAATTTAGATTTCCAATCGAATTAGATGAAGAATTAACGAAGACAAATCCTATAAAAGAAACAAAAGTTGAGCCAGTTTCAGTATCTCGACAAGAAAGACAAGATGATTTTTGGCAAAAATTACAGCAAACGACAAATACAATAAAACGAGAAAATAATCAACCTACATATAATCAAAAGAATAGTTTTGGCAGTAGTCATTATGAACATAGTAATTTAACTAGTCGAAATGAACATAGTAATTTAACTAGTCGACTTAATAAAAATTCAACTGTAATTAACAATGAAGAACCATCAATGGAAGAAAAAGAAGAAAAGGTTGATATTGTCTTTAAACCGAAAAGAAAAACACCATTTCGTCCAAGTGAATATATTTCACCAATTTATGGGTATCAAAAACCAACCATAAAAGAAGAGAAAGAAACAGTAAATGAAACTTCGACAGAAAAAGAAGAAGTAGTACAAAATAATATGATTATGGAAGAGCTTAGTGATTCCTTTAACAGTCAAAATAGTGATTTAAGTGAGAAAACAGAAGACATAAATGAAACGTTAAACGTTGCTGAAAAAGAAGAAATTAAAGAGGAACAACTAGAAACAATTGAAAATGTACTAGAAGTGAAAAACGAAGAGGAACCACTTGATCTACTTCAAACTTCAACAGAAAAAGAAGAAGTAGTACAAAATAATATGGTTATGGAAGAGCTTAGTCTTAGTGATTCCTTTAACAGTCAAAATAGTGATTTAAGTGAGAAAACAGAAGACATAAATGAAACGTTAAACGTTGCTGAAAAAGAAGAAATTAAAGAGGAACAACTAGAAACAATTGAAAATGTATTAGAAGTGAAAAACGAAGAGGAACCACTTGATCTACTTCAAAGTGAAACTGAATATACAGATGAAGTTAAAGGCGGAATAACTGAAACTCATCAAAATGAAGTGGTACAATTTGAGTCACTGCAAAATGAAATAGTAAATAAAGAAGAAGTTAAACAGATTGAGACTCCACAAATTGAACCGATGGTAGTACAATCTAATCCACCTACTTTTGAAATAGAGGATGAAGAAGAGATAAAAGAGACAGTCCTAACTTCTAATGAGAATGAAATAGTACATCAAGATACTACTAGTCTACTTTTTGATGAAGTGGATGATTCAAACGAACAAGAAGTCGAAAGTATGGTCAAGATTGATGAAAATGAAGTCGAAAACATTGAATTAAATCAACATACTGAAGAGTTTACGAACGAAAATAGCATGTCTGATGTAAATGAGCAGAAGACAGAAAATGTAGCTACTACCCAAATCATTGAATTAGATCAACATACTGAAGAGATTACGATTGAAAATAGCATGTCTGATGTAAATGAGCAGCAAACAGAAAATGTAGCTACTACCCAAATCATTGAAGAGATAGAAAACGAATCTCAAGAAGAAGTTGAATCGAATCTTGAAATTGATGATGTCAAAGAAGCGGTAGTACATCAAGAAACTTCAGATGAAGCACTTTCAAGCAATGTAGAGAGTCCAGTTGAAACTCAAAGTTCTATTTCTCATTCAACAGATGAAGAAAAAGATGAAGTAAAAGCTAGTCCAGTTGAAAAACGCGAGAAAAAACGTCATTTTCCTTTTAATGTCATGATGCTTCGTAGTGATGTTGAAGCAACGAGAAAAGCAAAAATAATGAGACAGCTTCGTGAGTTACAGAATGAATCAGCTGCAACAATCGAAAAGATTAGTGAAGAAGTCGATTCAAAGCAAAATGATCAAGTGATTGAAAATGCTAGCACAAATGAACAAACTGAAATTTTATCTTCACAAACTGAAGTTCAACAAAGTGAAGAAATTGTTGAAGTAATTGCTAATGAAGAAGTTCAGCCTAGGCAAGAACTTGAAGTTGGTAGCGAAAAAAGTGAAATCGAAATGAGCGTAAAAGTAGAGTCTGTAGAAAATAATGAACAACAAGTATTAATTGAAGAGTTACCAAGTATGCCTCCTGTACTATACGAATTACCAGAGTTAGATTTATTAATCGAACCTCCAATGGAACAATTTAATGATGGGGATTGGGTTGAAGACCAAAAACAGTTACTACAAGAAACACTACACAATTTTAATGTAGGAGCTAGAGTAATTGCTGCAACTCAAGGTCCAACAGTAACCCGATTCGAAGTACAGCCAGAACCTGGTGTAAAAGTTAATAAAATAACAAACTTACAAGATGATATTAAATTAAGCTTAGCGGCTAGGGATATTCGAATTGAGGCGCCAATTCCTGGGCGAAGTGCTATTGGAATAGAAGTACCAAATAAAGAGAGCAAGCCTGTGTATTTAAGGGAATTGGTAAGCCAGGAGAAATTTTTGCAAAGCGAATCGCCTTTAACTGTTGCTCTTGGTCTCGATATAGGTGGAGATCCTGTCTATGCCGATATTTCAAAAATGCCACACGGTCTAATTGCTGGTGCCACTGGTTCAGGAAAGAGTGTATGTATTAATTCAATTCTAGTAAGCATTTTATATAAGGCGAAACCTCATGAAGTGAAATTAATATTAATTGACCCAAAAATGGTTGAGCTTGCACCATACAATCATATTCCACATTTAATTTCTCCAGTCATTACTGATGCTAGAGCAGCGACTGCAGCTTTAAAGTGGGCTTGTGAAGAAATGGATCGCCGTTATGATTTATTTGCTCATGCTGGCGCAAGGGATATAAAACGATTCAACGATTTGGCGAAGAAAAAAGGTGCTTATAATGATGAGTTACCGTACTTAGTCATTATTATAGACGAGCTAGCTGATTTAATGATGGTATCTCCTGGAGATGTAGAAACTTATATTTGCCGTATTGCTCAAAAAGCTAGAGCTTGCGGAATTCATTTGCTCGTTGCGACTCAACGTCCTTCAGTTGACGTTATTACAGGTATTATTAAATCAAATATACCGACTCGTATTGCATTTACGGTATCCTCACAAGTAGATTCTAGAACAATTATAGATATTGGCGGAGCTGAAAAGTTACTTGGGCGAGGAGATATGTTATTCTTAGATAATGGAAAATCTCAAGCAATTCGATTACAAGGAGTTTATGTATCAGATGATGAAATCGAACATGTTGTAGAGATTGTAAAAGACCAACAAAAACCGAATTACTTATTTAACCAAGAGGAGCTTGTTGCAAAGGCGGACGCACAGGATGTCGATGATGAACTTTTTGATGAAGCAGTTGAGTTTGTAATTGATCAAAAAGGTGCTTCTGTTTCAATGCTACAAAGACGTTACCGAATTGGATATAACCGTGCAGCTAGATTAATTGACCTAATGTTTGATCATGGAATTGTATCAAGTCAAAATGGTAGTAAACCACGTGATGTGCTTATTACACTTGAGGAGTTTCGTTCCGAGTAAATCATTAGAAAAGCGGTAAAATTTAAGTAACGAATGTTAAAGTTTTTTTAACCCATACTAGAAAAAAAGAACGATACTTTTCAGCAGGTGAAGATTCATGGAAAAAGAATTAGATTTAAAATTACAAGGTAAAATAAACCGATTAACGAACCAAACGTTTAAATTTGACGATCGAATCGGTGAAGGCTGGTTTTCAGCTGTATACTTTTTAAAAACTAGAGAAATTATTCGACATAAAAAGCCAGACACTGAAGTAACGATGCAATTTTTCCAGAGAGAAAGTGCAGTACTTTGTGGGACTGATGAGGCCATTGCTATTTTACAAACTTTTGCAGACAATCCGGAAAAACTTATTGTCCATTCATTAAAGGATGGAGATAAGATTGAGCCGTTTGAGACTGTATTAACGATTACCGGTAAATATGCTGATTTCGGCTATTTAGAAGGAATAATTGATGGTATTTTGGCTCGCCGTACATCTGTAGCAACAAATGTATACAACGTAAAACATTCAGCTAAATCTGCAGGCATTAAAAAACCTATTATTTTCATGGGTGATCGCGATGATCATTTTACGACCCAAGCAGGTGACGGTTATGCGGCATTTATTGGTGGATCTACTGCGCAAGCAACCCATGCTATGAATGAGTGGTGGGGCAATGAAGGTATGGGTACAATGCCTCATGCTCTTATTCAAATGTATAATGGTGATATTGTGGAGGCTGCTCGTGCTTATACAGAGGTGTATCCACAAGATGATTTAATTGTCCTAGTAGATTATAATAATGATGTGATAAATGATGCATTAAAAGTCGCGCGTGAATTTGGTAGTAAATTAAAAGCCGTCCGTGTAGATACTTCTAAAACAATGATTGATCAATATTTTATTGGTAATCCTGATTTGTTAGGAAGCTTCGATCCGAGGGGGGTAAATCCACCTTTAATTTTCGCTTTACGAAATGCACTTGATCAAGAAGGTTATCATCATGTACAGATTGTCGTAAGCGGGGGATTTACAGTTGAAAGAATTCTAGCATTTGAAAAACAAGGTGTACCAGTAGATTTATATGGTGTCGGCGGAAGTTTATTAAAGGTTAACATAGGCTTTACAGGTGATAATGTCGCGCTAAATGGTATTATGCAAGCAAAAGCCGGAAGAAAGCTTCGTGAAAACCCACGACTAGAAAAAGTAGAAATGAGCCCTAGATTATGAAGGGCTTAAGTAGTTTTAATTAAAAACTTATGATATTTTAATATAAATAGATGGCTTAAAGTGATTAACTTTCCATCTATTTCCTTATTGTGCGACTTAAAATAAATAGTCCTATGAGGGTTAAAGTGATATAATACTAATTGCGTAAAAATTTAAGTTAGTTATCATTTAAATAATAACTAGACTCGGCAAAGTAATAACGCATCAAAATTATAAAATATTGATGCCATTTCTTTTATTCACACATATACTGTCTAAGAGATAGGCCGTTGTATTAGTGATCGATTTTGGAGGTTCTTTTAATATGACAGTTTACCATTTTGTAGGAATCAAAGGTACTGGAATGAGTGCTTTGGCACAAATTTTACATGATTCTGGTTTAACCGTTCAGGGATCAGATTATGAAAAGCACTTTTTCACTGAAAATGAATTACGAAAAAAAAATATTACGATTTTACCATTTGATAAAGAAAATATTAAAGAAGGCCAATTTGTAATAGCAGGTAATGCATTTCCTGACACTCATGAAGAAATTGCAGCTGCTATTGAAAAAGGAATCCCGATGGCACGCTATCATAAATTCTTAGGTGAATATATGAATAAATTTACTAGCGTTGCTATTACTGGAGCACATGGCAAAACCTCAACTACAGGTTTACTTGCTCATGTCGTTTCAGGTGCACGTCCAACTTCTTTTTTAATTGGGGATGGTACTGGTAAAGGCGAAAAAGACAGCGAGTATTTTGTATTTGAGGCTTGTGAATACCGTCGTCATTTTCTATCATACTTTCCAGACTATTGCATCATGACAAATATTGATTTTGATCACCCAGATTATTATAAGAGTGTAGACGATGTATTCGATGCTTTCCAACAAATGGCTGATCAAGTTAAAAAGGGTATCATTGCATGCGGAGATGACGAACATCTTCAACGTATTTATGCAAAAGTACCTGTAATGTATTATGGATTTAACGAGGACAATGATTTCCAAGCTCGTAATATCGAAAAGCATACAAATGGTACAACATTTGATGTATTCGTCCGTAATACGTATTATGCTACTTTTGAAATTACAGGATATGGTGATCATAGTATTTTAAATGCTTTAGCAGTAATTGCGCTTTGCCATTATGAAGAAATCGATGCAGAGATTATTAAAGCAAGATTATTAACATATGGTGGCGTTAAACGTCGTTTCAGTGAGAAGCGCTTTGGAGATCAGGTGTTAATTGATGACTATGCTCATCATCCAACTGAAATCCAAGCTACGATTCAAGCTGCACGTCAAAAATATCCTGAACGTGAAATTGTAGCTGTTTTCCAACCGCATACATTTACACGAACAAGTAAATTTTTAGATGAGTTTGCTAGTACATTAGAAAAAGCAGATAAAGTTTACTTATGTGATATCTTTGGTTCTGCAAGAGAAGAAAAGGGAACATTAACAATTAGTGACCTTTCTTGCAAAATCGCAGGTGCAGAATTATTAACTGATGACAATATCAGTAATTTACAAAACCATAAAAATAGTGTTCTAATTTTTATGGGTGCTGGTGATATTCAAAAATATCAAGCAGCTTACGAAAAACTTTAAAAAACTGTAAACCCGTCTATGAGGTATTCATAGGCGGGTTTTTTATTTGGAATTCAGTAAAATTGATATCATACCCAAACTCCTCCTCCTAAAAAGAAGGTATATCATAATAGTAAAAAGAATATGTCAAACGAGCGAAACAAGTAAAGGAGTAAAATAATGAATAAACACTATGAAGTAATCATTGTTGGAGCAGGTTCGATGGGAATGGCAGCAGGGTACTATTTATCAAAACGAAATCAAAATACTCTATTAGTAGATGCCTTTGATCCACCACATAGCTTTGGTAGCCACCACGGAGATACAAGAATCATTCGCCATGCATACGGCGAAAGTAGAGAATACGTACCATTAGCATTACGGGCACAAAAGTTATGGGAAGAGTTAGAAAAAATTTCCGGAAGACAATTATTTTCCAAAACAGGAGTTTTATGCGCAGGAGCACCCGGTTCTACCTTTACACAAGAAGTAATAAAAAGTGCAGAAGAATTTTCATTGCCACTAGAAATACTTGATGGCAGTGAGATAAATGCTAGATGGCCTGGTATGAATTTGCCAGAAGAGTTTATAGGTTGCTTAGAAACATCGTCAGGAATCCTTTTTAGTGAGGATTGTATTAGAGCATATAGAGAGTTATATATTCAGGAAGGTAATA
Organism: Bacillus sp. AFS002410; assembly: GCF_002556365.1. Lineage (NCBI taxonomy): Bacteria > Bacillati > Bacillota > Bacilli > Caryophanales > Bacillaceae > Bacillus > Bacillus sp. AFS002410. The sequence goes on along the minus strand of NZ_NUEU01000019.1, from coordinate 82,822 downwards.
CGCTTAAAATAAACACGCCAATTGTGGATATTGAAATCGATTCAAATATAGCCATTGTACGTACAGAGGATGCTATATACACAGCAGATAAACTTGTCGTCTGTGCAGGTGCTTGGTCTGGGAAAATACTTGAAAAGACTGGCTTACATATTCCGCTAATGCCTACCCGTAAAACAGTTGGTTGGTTTGAATGCAATAAAAATCTTTATGATTCTAATTCGCTACCAGCATTCACGATTGATCTAATTGATGAGCACTACTACGGTTTTCCGAATCTTCATAACAGCGGACTGAAAATTGGACGACATGATGGGGGACATAGTGTGGACCCGAATCAATTTAACAGGGAATTCGGGGAATACAAAGAAGATGAGGCTGACTTACGAAGTTTTTTAAGTCAATATATGCCAAACGCCAATGGCAAACTATTAAAAGGAAAAACATGCTTATACACAATGACTCCAGACGAGCATTTTATCATTGATCAGCATCCTGAAAATAAAAATATAATTATTGCCACAGGCTTCTCTGGACACGGCTTTAAATTTGCAAGCGTCGTAGGAGAAATCATTGCTGACCTAATAACAAAACAAAAGTCTGCCTTTGATTTGAGCATGTTTTCCTTAGATCGTTTTTGAGATAGCTAATAGGCTATCTCTTTATTTATTGAACAGGTTAATATTACGAGGCCGGGGGAAGTGCAAATAAATATGGCAAAACTGCAATTAAAAAAGCGAAATCTGCAATAAAAATCAGGGAAACTGCAAATAAATCTAGGCTAGTGCAAATGAAAATTGATAAACTGCAAATAAATTTGGTATATCTGCAAATAAAAAAGTCAAATCTGCAATAAAAATGGCAAAACTGCAAATAAGTCAGTGGAACACATTGAAATGGAGTGAGTGAAAGGCAATAAAACTTATTGATCAGCAGCCTTAACAATGTAAATACTAGTAAAATCGTAAAAATCGCAAAAAGTCTGTTCAATTAATCAAAAAAATGATCTGCCCGTTAAATTATTATTGATAGTACATTTTCATGACAAAGAACGTCGCTATATTTACAAAAATCCTCGAAATATCAACAAAGCTCCACACTATATCAACGAAGAATTCTGCAATATCAACAAAGAATTCGTTAATATCAATAAAGTTCCACGTTAGAACAACGAAGAATTCCGCAATATTCACAAAGCTCCCCGTTAGATCAACGAAGAATTCCGCAATATCAACAAAGCTCCACGCTATATCAACGAATAATTCCGATATATCAACAAAAACTCCCCTTATATCAACAAAAACTCCAACTATATCAACAAAAATTCCCCTTATATCAACAAAAACTCCAACTATATCAACAAATTTCACAACTTTATCAATAAAGTTCAAAAAGTGTTCGTATTTTCTAAAATTGGCTAAGCTATATTTCAACACGATCAGAACTAAGAACGCTGTTTCATAGATCTGATTGTACACAAAATAGCAATCTATTAAATTTCCCCTATGCCCATGCCGTCATCCTTCTACCAAAACAGACCCATATGCATATTTCAGCAATATTGTGCTAGTAATCCGAAACTTTATCTAGAGATAATTTTATGAGTAATTATTATAATTTATTAAATATAAAGAATATTTTGTAAGCGCTTTATGGACATAAAGTAAGTAGTTATTTATTACTTACTATTTTTTAAAACTTAATTTTATCTAAATAGTTAAATAAGGGGGTATTTTTTTGAAGGAAAAAACATTTATGATGGATGATGCACCGCTTAATAAATTTCATATTCGGATTACTGCGCTTACGTTTGGATCGAATTTTTCAGACGGCTATGCGTTAGGAATTATAGGTATGGCACTTTCGCTACTTGGCCCACAAATGAAGTTAAATTCAGTTTGGGAAGGGTTAATCGGTAGTTCTGCTTTAATCGGACTTTTTTTCGGTAGTTTGTTTTTAGGCGGATTGTCAGATCGTATTGGTAGGCAGAAAATTTATTTAGCAAACTTTGTGATTATTACAATTGCATCTGCCCTGCAGTTTTTTGTTCACGATCCATATACGCTATTTGCATTAAGGATTTTAATAGGTGTAGCACTTGGTGGGGATTATGCTGTAGGATCAACTTTACTAGCGGAGTTTGCACCTAGAAAGTATAGAGGGATGTTATTATCTTCATTAAACGTTTTATGGACAGTTGGATATGTAGCCTCAAATCTAGTAGGCTATTACTTAGAAAAAACGGGTCCAGACGCATGGCGTTGGATGCTAGTAAGTGCTGCACTTCCTGGTTTGATTGTCTTACTGTTACGTTTTGGTACACCGGAGTCTCCACTTTGGTTATTAAAAATGGGTCGTGTTGAAGAAGCACGTGCCATCGTTCGGAAGTATATTGGTGAAAATGCTATAATGGATGAAACAGTTGGTACTCATTCTAAACAAGCATACAAAGTTACGGATTTATTTAATAAACAGCTTTGGAAACGTACGACATTCGGATCGCTTTTTTATATGTGTCAAGTAGTTCCTTATTTTGCAATCTATACGTTTCTACCAACTATTTTAAGTAAATTGGGATTTGAAGAAACATTTGGGGTGGATATGGTACTGAACTTGTTCCTTTTAGTAGGGGCAGTTGCTGGTGTTTGGTGCACTGAAAAATTAACTCGTAGAGGATTTACAATTAATACATTTATTATTTTAACGATTTCATTATTTGCTTTAACAGTTTTACCGCCAGGACTACATACAATCGCAATCATTGTCTTTGCAATCTTTACTTTTGTAATGTCTGCAGCATCTAATTTAACGTTAGTTTATCCTGCTGAATTATTTCCTACAGAAGTTCGTGGAACTGGAGTTGGATTGACAACAGCAGTTAGTCGAATTGGGTCAGCTATTGGGACTTTCTTATTACCTATAAGTGTTAGTTCAATGGGAATGGCACCTTCAATGATTGGTATGTCTATCATTTTATTTATTGGTACGATTGTTTCAATCGCTTGGGCACCTGAGACAAAATCACTATCATTAAATGAAGCTAGTAATCCTTTACTTGAAGAGGATTTAGTTGAAACGAATAAACAATCAGTATCGATCCATTAAACGAAGATATTCAATATTAAGAGGTGTAAGTGATGGCCAAGAACGATTTTATTCATCCAAAAAATATTAAAGAGGTTATTCTTGGAGATCATGAGTTGTCGATAAACGAAGTGATTGCAGTTGCAAGATATGGAGCAAAAGTATCATTCACAGAAAACTACATTCTTAGAATAAATCATTCTCGTAATTTAATTGAAAAGTTCCTTGAAGAAGAACGAGCAGTTTATGGAGTAACTACTGGCTTTGGAAGCAATGTTACAGAAGTGATTTCTAAGGAAGATGCACATACTCTTCAACGTAATATCGTCCGATCTCATGCTGTTTCTGTAGGTGAGCCACTTGAAAAAGAAGTAGTAAGAGCTATTCAATTAATGATTTTAAATAATATAGGACATGGCTATTCAGGAGTTCGAATAGAAGTTTTAGAGTTAATTGCTTCACTGCTGAACAATGACATATTGCCTTTTGTTCCTGGCGATGGTTCAGTTGCATACTTATCTCCTGAAGCACATATGGCATTAGTTTTAATGGGTGAAGGAAAAGCGTGGTATAAAGGCGAGTTACTGAGTGGCTTTGAGGCATTAGAGCGGGCTGAACTAAAGCCAGTAACTTTTGAATGCAAAGAAGGATTAGCACTTTTAAGTGGTACTACTTCAGTAACGGCATTTGCAATACTATCTAACTATAATGCAATTCAAGCTGTAAAAACAGCAGATGTCGCAGGAGCCTTGTCATTAGAAGCACTTAAAGGTACGATAAATGCTTTAGATCCACGTCTTCACTCGGTAAAAAAACATAAAGAACAAGCAAATACTGCTCGAATCATTTCTATGATTTTACATGATAGTGAGATCGCAGAGCAGTATAAAGACTATCGATTACAAGATGCACTTAGTTTAAGATGTATACCACAAGTTCATGGTGCAGTTAAAAAAGTATTTAAAAATACTTTGGAAAATATAAAAAATGAAATGATTTCTTCAAGTGATAATCCGATTATATGGCCGGAGGAAGAAGACGGCATTGCATTAATGGGCGGGAATTTTGACGCCTCTTATATAGGGATTGATGCAGATACGATGTGTATAGCAATGGCAAATCTAGCCAAAATTACAGAGCGTCGTATCGATCGACTAGTAAATTATCATGTAAGTGAACTTCCAAGTTTTTTAGTTGCCAATCCTGGTTTAAACAGTGGCTATATGATTCCGCAATATACTGTGGCGGGGCTGCTTAATGAAATAAGAGTTCTTTCGCATCCTGCAACAATTGATAATACACCTACATGTGCTAACCAAGAAGATGTTGTTAGCTTTGCTTATTATGCTGCTAGAAAAGCATATCAAATTTCTAAAAAACTTGAGCATATTTTAGCAATTGAGCTGATGGTTGCGTCTCAGGCTCTAGATTTCCATGATGCATTAAAACCATCACCAGTAACAGCAAGTATTCACCAGTTAATTAGAAATCAAGTTCCAACAGTCGAAGAGGACCGATATTTTTATTCGGATATTGAGATAATTTGTCATCTGATTCATGAAGGTGAAATTATTTCACTTGTTGAAGAGAAAATAGGTGTCATGGAATTATGAAAATGTTAAAGAAGCAGTTATACTCTAGAGTACAACTGCTTCTTTTTTTTCATTTATTCAAAGTTCAAATTTACTAATAATCGCTAAACTAAGACACTAAAAAATAGTTAAAAAAGGGGAATGAAAATGAATCGAAATGCCACACAATCAGCTTTTTCAAATTTGTTACTCTCTGGCACACTTGTCCATGTAGGAACTTTTGATGAGGTTCAAAAAAGATGTGGCATTAATACTTGTCCGAACGTTGTAATGGTGATTTCTATTGATCGTTATCCTGATTTAGTATTAGAAAGCCCAGTGCAATGGAAAAAAGATATTGGCCATAAGCTCATTAATCAACTTGAACAAACGATAGAAGTTCCTTATTTATGGAATTGGATAGAAGAAGGGGTAATTGCTCTTTTAATTGAACTGGAAGAGAATGATAGTGAGTTAGAATTCAATAAAAAGATTTATAGTATGGCAGAATCTATTCAAAATTCGTTAGAATCTATTCAAATTACGGTTTCTATTGGTATTGGTAAAAAATACAGTGATCCGCATCTTTTATTCCATTCATTTGAAGAGGCAAGGAAATCGATGTCAGGTCGTTTTTTCCAAGGGAACAAGCTGATTTTTCATAGTGGAATTAGACCTGTGGAGGAAAATAGATTAAGGGTACTTTCAACCGAAGACCGAATTGAATTACTAGCACTTGTTCGAATGGGTGACGAAGATGGGGTCGTAAAACAGTTAAATACTTTTCTTGATAAAGTAGCGAATGCATGTAGATTAAATGAAGATGTATTTAAGACTGAAGTAGTCGATTTAATCATGTTAATTTCAAGAGTTGTTGTAGAGTCCGGGGTGAGTGCAACACTCATAATGTCGAAAAACGCACAAATAATTCAAGAACTGTATCATATTATTCGTTATGATAAATTCGTTACTAAGGTTTGTGAATATGCCTATTGGTTAACAGTCCAAATATTTAACTCCTTTAATAATCAAATGACACCGATCATTAAAAAAGCAACTAAATATATTATGGAAAATCATCAATCAAGTATTACACTTGAGGAAATTGCACAATATTGTTGTTTAAGTAAGTATCATTTTAGTCATCTGTTCAAAAAAGAAATGGGAACAAGTGTAATCGATTTCTTAAATAGACTTAGAATCGAAAAATCGATTTTTTATTTAGAAATGACTGATTTAAACATGCAAGAAATTGCGACCCGAATTGGTTTTCAAGATTCAAATTACTTTAGTCGTATATTTAAAAAATATATAAAAAGTAGCCCTACAGAATACAGGGCTACTAAATATCCACATTTAATAGGGCAAGGGGTAGGGAATACGTGAGAACTAAGGGTTTCCCTATTTCCTCTTATTCTGTTCTTTCTAGCCTTGAAGCATAAGGGTAGAGAGGATCTAATAATTGGAATTCATATGTAATTCCATCAACCTTTCCTACTACCTTTTCACTGTCATACAGGTCCAACATGAAACCAGCCATTTCTTTGGCAGTATGATATTTTGGTAGAACGCCCTCAAATTTGATGTTTTCTTCTAAATCATATGATACTTTCGCAAATTCCGTTTCAGTGGCTGCAGGTGCTAAAACTTTTGCTTTCATTTTTGCACCTTGCTCTTTTAATTCATGGGCAAGTCCTTCTGTAAAAGCACTAACATAAAATTTAGTTGCGCAATATGTGATGGCATTTCCAATAATCGTGTATCCACCACCTGATGAAATATTAATTACTTGTGTGCCTTCTACTGTTGAATAATCACGTACATATAGTGAAGTTAAAATCGTTAAGGATTCAATATTCAAATTAAGCATGTTCTCAATCTTTGATAAATTTTGTTCTCCAACTGATGCAAAATTCCCAAAACCTGCGTTATTAATCCAAGTTTCAATTTGATATTCTTTAAGCCCTTCATATAACTCATACGCGTTTTTAACAACAGACAAATCAGCGGTTTTAATCACAACATCGAGATCAGCATTTAATTTTACGATTTCAGATTTTAACTTTTCAAGCTCTTCCGTTCTACGTGCAACAACGATTAAATTTTTACCACGAGCAGCGAATGCAAGTGCCGATTCATATCCAATTCCTGAACTCGCTCCTGTAATAACAGTATATTTTTTCATTTTAATTCCTCCTAATAAACTTGTTTATACTAAAATTAAATTAGTTGTGTAACATTTACAGATTCATTATACTGGTTAGAGTAAACTCTAAGTCAAACTGTTTTTTACTTAAATATTATTACTATAACTGGAGGTCTCTATGTACTCAATTGGAGAAGTTGCTAAGGCGTTAGGAATAAGCACTCATACATTACGATATTATGAAAAAGAAAATATCATACTTCCAGATCGAACTACTAATGGTGAACGATTATATTCCGAATCACACATTAAGTGGTTAAGATTTGTCCTAAAGTTAAAAGAAACACAAATGCCCATTAATAAAATTAAAGAATATGCACATTTATATACAGAAGGTGATCACACCTCACTAGCTAGATTAGAATTATTAGTGGAGCATAAACAGTCAATCGAAAATCAGTTAAAAACGTTAAATGAAACGAACCAAATGCTAGAGCAAAAAATTAAATCTTATAAAGATTTTATTCATAAGAATAGCGAAGTCGAAAAATAAAACCTTAGTCGGGCTATCCGATAAGGTTTTATTTTTCACACTTTTTTTGAGCCAAGAAATCAAAATTCGCATTTTAAGATTATTTTGTGCATCCAATTCTAGAATATTGTTGGTAATTAAGTCCATTTACATTAACTCATTTGTTTAGTAAAAGCAGTTGCTTTATACCAATTAAAACAAAGTACAATTATTATTAGCAAATCGATAAAGTCTCCTCCGTAGTACATTAACACTGCTCCAGATTGAACATCATAAAAAGAATGATCTAGCCCGTTCGAAAAAAGTAATTTCGATAAAATATCATGACCAGCTAATGCAATGACCATAATCAATGAACGAAAAATAAAGCTGTATTTATGGGAGGTTGGTTCGATTGAAATAATTGAAGTTGTAAACAAATATCCCGCTAAAAACAAATGAATATGTAAAAGTACTAACAGAGTTAGATTGTTATGAATTAAATAAAAAGCTTGAGAAGTGTAAAGAACCCAGAGACCTCCAATGTTTAAAATCAAAGTACTAACAGGATTAGTTAATAGTTGGACTGGAGTACTTCTCAAAACTCGCGATAAACGCCTAGCATGTTTAATTGGTAGTGATATAAGTAATAATGTGATTGGCCGAGATAAAGCTATAAAAAAAGGTGCCAACATTCCTAATAATAAGTGCATAATCATATGGAAAACAAATAGATGATGACTTAAGTTTGCTATAGGTCCAATAACAGAAACTAATATACAAAGCATTCCTGTTACCCATAATATAGAACGAGTTTTCGGCCAATCATTTTTTTTATTATTCGTTGCAGCTAATAAATAACTAAAAATTAAAAGTGTTATTAACAAGATAATAAAGAATTCAAATGCATTCAAATGAAAGTAATGAAAAAATTTATTGTTCAATTTGACCACTTCTGTTTCGCGTTTTAAATAGTAGAATGATACCGATCAAAGTCATAACAGTGGCAGTAATATTCCAAGTTAAATCGTAAGGAAGAGGATCAACATTATATCTGATTTGGTGAAGTTTCAACCATTTATGCTGAACGGTTCCATCATAAAGCTGGAAAATTCCTGCTCCAAGTAACAAACCTCCAAACCATCTTTTAAGATAGAGTGCTTTTTTTCTTCTTAAATTTGCAAACAAAAATAAAGATGCAATTGTTGCAAACCAACTAAAAGCATGAAATAGCCCATCTGAAACTAACCCTACACTAGTAGTTGACTTATCGTAAAAGTGGTGCCAGTGAAGAAGTTGATGAAAAACCACCTCATCAAAAAATGCCACCAACCCAAGCCCGAATAAAACGCCTGAATATAGATTTAGATGTAAATAATGATTTGAAGTATTAGTTTGAATTGTCATAAATAATTGCTCACTTTCTAAAATGGTATTTTTTACATTTTACCCTTTCATTTACTTATCAAATCGTAATTAGTAAAAATTACAATCGAACGAAATACAATACTTGGGGAAAATGAAGATTGTGATTGTTTTTAGTTTCTTAATTGCGGAGGTTGTATGAATAAAACACAAAAGCGGAGTTTATGGGCTCTATCTACAGTACCTCTAGTAATGACTTTAGGTAATTCAATGTTGATTCCCGTACTACCAAAATTAGAACAACAACTAAATATATCAGGATTCAAAGTATCGATGATTATTACTGTTTATTCAGTCTTCGCGATTATTCTTATTCCTATAGCAGGGTATTTATCAGATCTTTTTGGACGGAAAAAGGTTATTATTCCAAGTTTAATTATTGCTGGAATTGGTGGGACTATTGCTGGTTGGGTATGCTGGAAATTAGAAAATCCATATACGTGGTTGATCGTTGGGAGAATTGTTCAAGGTATCGGCTCAGCAGGGGCAATGCCAGTAGTTATTCCATGTGTAGGGGATATGTTTAAAGATGAAAAAGAAGTTAGTAAAGGGCTAGGTTTAGTTGAGACATCCAATACTTTTGGGAAAGTACTAAGTCCAATACTTGGGTCAGTATTAGCAGCAGTCATTTGGTTTTTGCCTTTTTTAACAATTCCGTTGCTATGCCTTATTTCAATTATTTTAATTTTATTATTTGTAAAACCTCCAAAACAACAACCAAAAGGAAAAAAAGATAAGAAAAAATTAAAATTATTTATAAGATCAATCCGGAGAATATTTCGTAATAATGGTAAATGGCTTTATACAACATTTATTTTAGGTGCCATCATTATGTTCGTTTTATTTGGAATGCTTTTTTATCTATCGTCAATTTTAGAGAAGCGTTATCAAATTATTGGTATTTTAAAAGGCTGCGTATTGGCAATTCCTTTGGCAGCATTATCATACACATCATATAAGACAGGTAAAAAAATTGGAAACCAAAAAGAGGCAATGAAAAAGTGTATCGTCATTGGTTTCATTCTTATTAGCCTTTCTTTTGTAATTCCTATTTTTATGAAAAGCATTTATATGATTATTACGAGCTTATTAATAAGTGGAGTGGGAATTGGATTGTCACTACCAAGCTTAGATGCATTAATAACAGAGGGAATTGAAAAAGAAGAAAGAGGAACTATTACGTCTTTATATAGTTCTTTACGATTCGTAGGTGTAGCTGCAGGACCGCCAACCTTTGCATTTTTAATGAAAAAGCCAGACAACTATATGTTATTTTTATCAATTATTTTAGCTGTAATTGGCGTTATTTTAGCGATAAAATTTATTAAACCAAAACAAGAACCAGAACCAGTGACACAAGGTAACAAGTAAAGTTCACTTATTTATTAGTGAACTTTTTTCTTTTGTATTGAGATAAAATTCAATATTGAAAATTGAAGTTACTGATAAGGGGTTCATGAGTAACAAAAAAAGGTAGAAAACTGAAAAAGAGTTACTTATAAAGGGTTCATGAGTAACAAAAAAGGTAGAAATATGAAAAAGAGTTACTCATAAAGGGTTCATGAGTAAGTAAAAAGGTAGAAAACTGAAGAAGAGTTACTCATAGAGGCTTCATGAGTAAGTGAAAAGGCAGAAAACTGAAAAAGAGTTACTCATAAAAGGTTCATGAGTAAGTAAAAGGGTAGAAATCTGAAAAAGAGTTACTCATAGAGGGTTCATGAGTAACAAAAAAGGCAGATATATGAAAAAGAGTTACTCATAAAAGGTTCATGAGTAAGTAAAAAGGTAGAAAACTGTAAAAGAGTTACTCATAAAAGGATCATGAGTAAGTAAAAAAGTAGAAATCTGAAAAATGGTTACTCATAGAGGGTTCATGAGTAAGAGAAAGAGCATAAATCTAAAAAAATGTTACTCATAAAGGGATAATAAGTAAGTTCACTTATTTATAGTGATATTTTTTAACTTCTATTTTTATCGAGTTTAAAAGAATTGCTAAATAGAGCTAATTGAATTAAACCTTTTCTTTTAACAAAAGCTATTCTTAAAAATGATAAAGGTAGTGAAAGTATGCATACAGTTTGGAAGGGTACGATCAGTATGGGATTAGTAACGATTCCTGTTAAATTATTTTCTGCTGTTGAAGACAAGGATATTAAGTTTCGCCAATACCATAAGGATTGTAAATCGCCGATTTCATATAAAAAAGTGGCTAGTTGTGATGAGGAAGTAACTCAGGAAGAAATTATTAAAGTTTTTGAAACACCGAATGGTCGGGTAGTAGAAATAACTGAAGAGGAAATTAATAAGTTAAAGGAAGAATTTGAGCTGAAAACTGTATCAATAATTGATTTTGTTAAGCTTGCAGAAATCGATCCTGTGTATTTCGATAAAACATATTATATTGGCCCAGATGCAGGGGGTACAAAGGCATATGCGTTGCTTTCAGAAATATTGAAGAAAAGTAAAAAAATCGGTCTTGCTAAAATAACAATTCGAAGCAAACAGCATTTAGCTGCGATTCGACCTTACAAAAACGCAATTATACTAGAGACTTTACATTTTCCAGATGAGATTAGAGCAATCGAAAGCCTTCCTGGCGGTGTTCCTGAAAAAGCTGGATTGGCAGAGCGCGAGTTACAGGCTGGAATGATGCTAGTTGAACAATTAACGACGACTTTTAGCCCAGAAAACTATACAGATACATATCGTACGGCGTTGGAGCAATTAATTTCTGAAAAAGTTAATAAAAATGATTATATAGCAACGGGTCAAGAGCAACCAGCAGAACAAAAAAATGTTGTTGATTTAATGTCGGCATTACAAGCTAGTATTGATCGAACAAAAGGACAGGCAACACCACCGAAAAAGCCTAAGACAAGAGCTCCAAAAAAGGCAACGAGTTAAATAGGAGGCAATAATGGAGCTAAATCCAATTTTTCCTTTTGAACCAATTGCCACTAATTCAGTTCCAGCTGGTCCCGAATGGATCTCACAAATAAAATGGGATGGAGTAAGGATCCTAACATATTTTGATGGGACGGAAGTTAAATTATTTAATCGCAAATTAAATGATCGTACAAACATATTTCCAGAACTAACGAATCTAAAATCTTATACTGCTGCACAGTCAATCATTTTAGATGGAGAAGTCATCGCTTTAGATCAAAATGGCAATCCATCTTTTCATGAGGTTATGCGTAGAGATGGAATTCGACGTCTGGACCGAATCGATTCAGCTATTGAAGCCGTACCAATCTTCTATATGATATTTGATATTCTTTTTTACAATGGTGAATGGGTAACTGATCTGCCATTACAAGAAAGACAGGGGCTATTATCAGATGTAATTGAACCAAACAAGCACATACAAGTAGTTCCAAGCAATACAGATGGAGTTGCATTATTTGATGTTGCGAAACAACATGGTTTAGAAGGAATTGTATGTAAAAAACTCACGAGCAAATATTTAATTAACGGCAAGAACGATGCTTGGCAAAAAGTAAAAAATTATAAGGATATTATAGCTGTCATTGGCGGGGTAACATATCGGTCAGGTGTTGTTAACTCAGTTTTAGTTGGGCTTTATAATGAGAAAAATGAGTTCATCTATATTGGACATGTGGGAACAGGAAAATTGACGAACTCAGATTGGAAGGATCTTACGACGGTAATTGAATCAATCAAAATTGAAAAAAATCCGTTTAGTAATCAGCCAAAAAGAATAAAAGAAATTCAATGGATTCAGCCATTGTTAACGGTTAAAGTTCAATTTATTGAATGGACTGAAGGACATTCATTGCGACAACCAAGTATTCAAGCGTTTGTTGATAAAAATCCTAAAGAATGTACTTTTTCAGATTAGAGGGCAAGGAATGAAAAAATCCGTATTTAGTAAACGAGATCGAAATTATATAGGTCTTTTCTTTATTTTAGGATTTGATTTAAAGCTAGAGAAATTCTTGGTTGGGGTCATAAAAGGAAATGATATTGTACAAATTGGCTCTTTCTCAAAAGGAATTAGTGAAGATGAAAAGCGCATTTTGATTCAAGCTATAGAAGCTAATAAAAAGGGGACGGAAAATAATTTAATTACGGTGGATCCTGGGATTTGTATTGAATTGGAGTTTCAAAGTATTGTAAATGAAAAATTAAAAAATGCAAAATTTTTATCATTTCAGTTACAGCAAGCATGGAAAGAATGTACTTGGGATGGCCTGCTGTTAACTAATCTAATTGCGGAGCAAGAACTAGCACTCACCAGTCCGGAAAAGGTAATTTGGAAAAGTCCTTATATAAATAAGGAGAGTTTTTTATCATATTTAGCCCAAATAGCTATTTATATGCTTCCATTTCTGAAAAATCGTTTATTAACAACGATTCGTTTTCCTAATGGAATAGAAGATGAATCTTTTTTTCAAAAAAATTGTCCAGAATATGCTCCAAGTTTTATTAAAACTGAAGAACAAGAAGGAAACAATTTTATCATTTGTAATGATGTATCAACCTTACTCTGGTTAGGGAATCAACTGGCAATTGAGTACCATATCCCTTTTCAAACATATGATGCGGAGAATCCGAATGAAATCGTATTTGATTTGGATCCACCTAATACGGATGCTTTTTCATTAGCTATAAAAGCTGCATTGGAAATGAAAATAATTTTTGACTCTTTTCAAATTAAAAGCTATCCAAAAGTGTCCGGAAGTAAGGGGATTCAAATTCATATTCCAATTAAAGAAAATTCACTAACCTATGATGATACAAGAGTATTTACATCTTTTATTGCGCATTATTTAATTGAGAAATTTCCAGATGATTTTACGATAGAAAGATTAAAGAAAAATCGAAACAACCGTCTTTATATTGATTATGTACAGCATGCAAAAGGAAAAACAATTATTTGCCCATATTCAACAAGGGGGAAGGAGAAACCGACAGTTGCAGCTCCTCTTTTTTGGGATGAGGTAAATGATGAATTAAAAATTGAAACTTTTACAATTCCTTTTGTCTTAAATCGGTTAGAAAATAGTCCTTGCCCAATGGAAGACTATTTTGAGCAAGAAAATATTTCATTAGTGAATTTAATTTCTAAAATTAAAGAAAGCCAATTAAAGTAAAAACTCCCTAAATAAAATTTGTAGGGAGTTTTTTTGATTTTATATTTCAATAATAATCGGCAAAATCATTGGTTTTCTCTTTGTTTTATTAAATAAAAATTGCCCAAGGGATTTTTTAATATTTTGCTTCATAACGCCCCATTGGAGTTTGTTTTCATCAAGTAATTCTTTTACAGAAGATATGGCGATTTTATTTACTTCCTTTAGTAAGCTTTCAGAATCACGAGCATAAACAAATCCTCTTGAAATTGTATCAGGGCCAGAGATTATTTTTCGTTCAGCCTTATTAATCGTAATGACGATTACAAGCATGCCATCTTCAGCAAGTTGTTTTCGATCTCTTAATACGATGTTACCAACATCACCAATTCCCATTCCGTCTACGTAAATATTTCCTGCTGGTATTCTTCGGCTTTGAATTGCCTCTGATTGTAAAATATCGACAACATCGCCGTTTTTAATGATAAAGATATTTTTGCGTTCTACTCCAACTGATTCGGCAAGTGCACGATGATGATGAAGCATTCTATATTCGCCATGAATTGGAATAAAGTATGTTGGTTTCATTAATGTTAGCATGAGTTTAAGCTCTTCTTGATAAGCATGTCCGGATACATGCATTCCTGTTGAACTTCCTGAGCCATATATGACATTTGCTCCGAGATTGTAAAAATTATCGATAATTCGCGAAACGCCACGTTCATTACCAGGTATTGGAGAAGCAGCAAAAATTACAGTATCACCAGGATAAACATCAACATCTCTAAAGCTAGAGCTAGCTAATCGAGCAAGAGCGGCAAGCGGTTCTCCTTGGCTACCTGTACATAAAATTGTAATGGCTTCAGGTGCAAAATTATTAATTTCATTCGTATCAATCAACAGACCCTCTGGAACGGTTAAGTAGCCTTGCTCCATAGCAACTTGAACTACGTTAACCATACTTCTTCCAAGTAAAGCTAACTTGCGATTTGTGATAATCGATGCATCAACAATTTGTTGAACTCTGTGAACATTAGAGGCGAATGTTGAAATAATAACTCGCTGTTTTGCTTTCATAAAAGCATCAATTATATGTTCGCCAACAATCCGTTCAGATGGTGTTGAGCCTGGCCGTTCAGCATTTGTGCTCTCTGATAATAGTAATAGAACACCTTTACTACCGATTTCAGCCATTTTATGAATATCTGGATATTGATTATTTACAGGAGTTAAATCAAACTTAAAATCCCCGGTGTGTACAACCGTACCTTCAGGCGTTTCAAATGCAATCCCTAAGCAATCGGGTATACTATGATTCGTTTTAAAAAATGAAGTTGAAAAGTGTTCAAATTTAATAATTGAATCGGAGTCTATTAAAATTAGTTTTGTTTCACCAAGTAGTCCATGTTCCTTCAATTTTAGTTCGATTAATCCTAGTGTTAATCTAGAAGCATAAACTGGAATATTTAGTTGCTTTAAAAGGTATGGGATTCCGCCGATATGATCCTCGTGACCATGCGTAACAAATAAGCCTTTAATTTTCTCTTGGTTTTCTTTTAGGTAAGTTATATCTGGAATGATCAAGTCAACACCCAATAAACTCTCGTCCGGAAATTTCGAACCACAGTCTATTAGAATGATTTCTTTTAAATATTGAATGGCATACATATTCTTTCCAATTTCATTGATACCGCCCAGGGCAAAGACTGATAGCATACTTTTTGTTGGACTCAAAATCTTATTCCTCCTAGTACTTTGAGAAGTAGTAACATTTTCCCTCTAGAAATTGCCATATTTTTCTTAGTATGTACGGAAGAATTAAAATCATTCAAGTGATGGTATGTGCACAAAAAAATGAGTCGTTGCAAACCGACTCACTTTTCGTATTACTCTTCAAAATAATTTTTAAATGGTTTTTTAGGTGTATGCGTTTCGTTTCGATAATAAGGATTATCTTCAGTAGAATCTTTTGGATCCAAATTCGTTTTTATGACTAATGTCGGTCCAGTTGTACCATGCTCAGCAATAATTCGATCATTTAATTCGTTGAAATCGGGAAGTTTTTTATTCCCTGGTTGTATTGGTTCGGACATTTTTAAACACCTCCTGACAATAGGATGGTTTCTTCATTAGAAATTATGTATTTAGTCTTTGAATCAATAGACTTAATTAAATTGCATAAGTCGTGTACTAGCCTGAGCCACGGTACATACTGATAAATACTAATAATAGAAAAAGGTCAGCTTGAAAGGTGGAAGATGAATGACAGTAATAGAGAAATTAGCAAGTGCTTTAGACCGTAGAGACGAAGAACCAAACATCGAGTTAGCAACTCAAGTTGTGGTGCATAATGATGAAGAGGCAGTAAAAGAGTTGATTGAACACCTTTCTAATAAAAATAAAAACATCCAAAATGATTGTATAAAAGTTTTATATGAAATCGGTGATCGCAAACCTTCTTTATTAATTGATTATTCAAATGAATTTTTTTCACTCTTAAATAGTAAAAGTAATAGACTTCAATGGGGAGCAATGACCGCAATAAATAGTATGACAAATGATGTCCCTGAAATCATATTTTCTAATATAGAACAAATCATTGGAGCGGGTGATAAAGGTTCAGTCATTACGAAAGATCAAGTTGTGAATATCCTTATTAAACTATGTTCTATTAAGACGTATGAAGAAGTGACATTTAAGCTATTAATTGATCAATTAGTTAAAAGTCCAACAAACCAGCTTCCGATGTATGCAGAGAGATCAATGGACATTATTAATGAAGAAAATAAACATTTATTTATTGAGACACTTAATTCTAGGTTGGATGATATTGAAAAAGAGACGAAACGAAAACGAGTTGAAAAGGTCATTAGAAAGTTAGGCAAATAAAACTTTAAAAACCCCTGAACCTGATATTAACATTTTTACGTATAGAAAAAGCAAACGGATTAGTGTAGTGCTGGCCGTTTGCTTTTTTTTATCTAAATCTTTTTCTATTCCCTTAAATCTGCATTTTCTTGGTCTTGCTTTTGGGGCTTTTTCTCCTTTTTTGTTGAAAATGTTCGAATTATAAAAAAATTTGAATTTGATGGGATTTGTTAAAAATAAAATTCTGTCAAATGTCATTATAATAAAGCTATAAATAGAGGGGGGAAAGAAAAAGATGAAAAAGAAAATGAAAAAAAATGTTACAACCCTGGCAATCACAACGGGTCTTGTAGCTAGCGTATTTAATCCAATTTCGGTTACACACAATGCTAATGCACAATCAATGTCAAAGGTGGAACAAGTTTTATCAGCACTTACACCAGCTCAACGCGAGGCTATTAAACAATTAAAAGTTAGTGAGAAATCTGGGCTTCAAGTATCACCAGATTTAGATTTAACAAGTGATGCTCAAACATCAATCATTGTCGAATTTAAGGACAAGCCAGCACAAACAGCAGTAATGGTAGCAGAAACTGAAGGAACAACTCTTTCTGAAACAGATGCACAAGCAAAAGTTGACGCTTCACACGAAACATTTAATCAAGATTTAAAAACAATTTTTAGTAAAGAGTTAAAAGAAAAGAAAAATCCATACAAAATTAAACGTTCTTACAAGAAAACATTTAATGGGGTTTCAATGACACTCCCTGCTAATAAAGTAAAATCATTACTTAAATCGAATGCTGTTCAAGCAGTATGGAGTGACCTTAAAGTTCAACTAGATGATCCAACTACTAAAGTACAAGGCTCTGGAGAACAAGGTCCAACTCATAATATGGTAACATTCCCTGGAGTTGAAAAGCTTCATGAAGAAGGGTATACAGGAAAAGGTGTAAAAATCGGTATTCTTGATACTGGTATTGACTATAATCATCCAGATTTAAAAGGTGCATTTAAAGGCGGATACGATTTTGTCGATAATGACAATGATCCAATGGAGACATCATATGCAGATTGGCAGAAATCGGGCCAACCTGAATCAAACGGCAGTGAAGCTTATTACACTGAGCATGGAACACATGTAGCAGGTATTATTGCAGGTCAAGGTAAAAACAATGCAGACTATGCGGTAACAGGCGTTGCACCGGATGCTGATATTTATGCTTATCGTGTTCTAGGAGCATATGGTTCTGGTCAAACTTCAGCTATCTTAGCTGGTATCGATAAAGCAGTTGCTGACGGAATGGATATTATTAGTATGTCACTAGGTGCAAACTACAATGATCCGTTATATCCTACGGCAATCGCAGTAAATAATGCAGTTCTTGCTGGAGTAACAGCAGTCGTTGCAGCAGGAAACTCTGGAAATAAAAT
The DNA here is from genome assembly GCF_002556365.1 of Bacillus sp. AFS002410. NCBI lineage: Bacteria > Bacillati > Bacillota > Bacilli > Caryophanales > Bacillaceae > Bacillus > Bacillus sp. AFS002410. The sequence goes on along the minus strand of NZ_NUEU01000019.1, from coordinate 64,690 downwards.
GTATACTTTAGGTTCGCCTGGAAATGCTCCTTTAGCAATTACAGTTGGAGCAAGTGATACTTCTGTTACGATTCCAACGTATACAGCAACTGCTCATCCGTCAACAGGTGATTTATCTGCTAATCTGAAATTAGCTGCCCAAGGAAATACTGATAATTTGGCTGATTTACAAGGACAAACATTAAAATTAGTAAATGTTGGTGCTGGTGCGGATACTTCTTATTATAAACGTGATGCTAATGGTAACTTAACGATACCAAGAGATGTGAATGGAAAAATTGTTATTGCAAAACGTGGTAGCTTTGGTATAGCAGATATCGTCAATACTGCTAAAAAGCATGGAGCAAAGGCAGTTATTTTAACAAATGCAGATGGAGATGCTCTACAGGACGTATTTTTAGGAAATACATTTGGATATATCCCAACGTTTTTAATAAATAGCAGCCAAGGTAATGCAATTGCTAGTAAATTGCCATTAACTACAGCAATGTTAGATTCTACAATCGATTTTACATTCGGAAATATGAGTCAAATAGTTACAACAGGTAATAAATTAGCAGACTTTAGTTCTCGTGGTCCTTCACGTGTACTTTATGATATTAAACCCGAAGTTACTGCACCTGGTGTTTCTGTATTCTCAACTGTACCAGCATATATGCATAAGGATAATAACGGTAACGCATTAACTGATTATCAAAATGCTTATGAACGCTTATCAGGTACATCGATGGCAACGCCGAACGTTTCAGGGGTAGCAGCTTTATTAAAACAAGCTCACCCAGACATGACGCCAGCGGATATTAAAGCATCACTTATGAATACAGCTGATCCGTTAAATGACAAGTATAGTGTATATGAAGTAGGGGCAGGTCTTGTAAACCCATATAAAGCTGTTCATGCACAAACTGAAATTCAAGTGAAAGACAAGACGAAAACGTTAAGCAGTAACGCTAAAGATACTGATGGTACGATTACGCTTGCAAGTAAAGGCATCAAAACAATTAAAAACATTACTGGAGCAATAAGCTTTGGTGAACAAGCTGTTGAAGGTAAGGATCTTTCAGATTCACGTTCAATGACGATCTTTAATAAGGGATCTGAAGATAAAACATTTGATGTAAAGGTTCAATTCCAAACTTTGGATGCACGATTCACAAATGATTCTAGAGCGGACCAAGATGCTTCAACTAATGGAGTTACATTAGATGTGAAGTCATCATTAAAAGTTAAACGATACAGCAGTGCGAATATGGATGCTACAATTAATGTTCCTAAAACTGCAAAGCTTGGAACATATGAAGGATATGTAGTATACACGAATCAAAAAAATCCTGACGAAACATATAAAGTTCCATTTGCTATTCATACAGTAAAAGAAGGTATCGACTATGTAACAGGTACCCCATCAGCATTTACAATACCGTATGAAGCTGGCAGTAATGCGACAAAATGGTCAATTGGAGCAAGCTTTAAATTAAATTCTCATATGCGTACGTTCGATTTCTTCTTAGTAGATCCAAAAACAAATGAAGAAATCGGTTATCTTGGTACAGCAGATGGTATGGGCGCAGATGAAAATATTGATTATTATTTCCAAGGAGTATTAAATGGTGGTAAATATAGTCCATTAACTGGAGATCCAGATAACCCTATTGCATTTGGTTTCAATGAAATAGATCCAGGCCTATGGAAAATTAGATTGGTAGGAACAAATGATAAAGGTGAAACATTCACTAAAGATGCTCCAGTTTATTATGGTGAAAAAGAGCCAAAAGTTACTATGAACTACGAAGCAGGTCAAATTGTAGAAACTGCTAATGCAACTGATAAAACTGTTTCGGTAACAGGAAATGCATTTGACAAAAACATTGCTGAAATGCAAGCAGCAGGCATTACTGCTTCACAAGGCGACAATAAAATGTATTACTATAATCCAAATACTTCATCTGAAATTAATATTCCAGTAGATCAAAATGGTAACTTTAATTCAACTATTCCATTGGCTACAGCTGGACCAATATCATTGCCAATCACTGAGTATGACTTCTACGACAGAGATAAATCAACTGTCGAAAATTATGGAAGCTTTAGAGATATTTACTTTGTAAAAAAAGGAACTGCATATACGTCAGCGATTTCTGATAAACAAAGAATCAACATGGGGGATTCTACAACAGTAACGTTCTCAACGAAAAATTTAACAACTAATGTGAAAAAAGCTGAATACTCATTCTTATATCCAGCTAAGTTCTTAGATGTTACGAATGTAAAAGCACATGGATCATACGATGGAAAACTAGATGTTAAATATACTAATACAGCTTTCAACACTACTTACAATGTTATGACAATCACTGCAACAGCAACTGGTGATCTTGCTACGACAGGTATTGTTGGGGATACTTCTTTAGTAGATTTGACTTTTAAAGCAAAAGACCAATACTACAAAGGAGGAATGCAGTTCGAAGATCCAACTGGTGCTTCTAGATTCTTTAAAGCTGTCTATACAAATGTGGATAATAGTACTGTAACAACTCAAGGTATTCAACCTTACTTCTATATTACTCCTACTTATTCTCTTATGAGGGGAGCAGTTCAGCCAGAAGGATTAGCTGTGGGGCTTGACAATTTAGGGAATGCAATAATGAAGAAACTTGATTATAATAAGGCTGGTTCAAAAATTAGTGTGAAAGATGCTAATGGTAAAGAGTACGGAGTATCTGATCCATTAGGATTTAGTGCATCTGCTCCAGAAGGCTTTACATCTAGATTACCAATTACAGAAAAGCCGTTTACATTATCAATTGATGTACCAGGTCACTTCACTTTCAAGAAAGATTTTACAATTGGCTTAAAAGAAGATGGTAAAGTGACTGCTGGATCTAAACCAGTTGACTATAGCTACATCCCTGGTGGTGATGTGAATAAAGATAATGTAATCGACGTGAAAGATGCTCTATACATCCAAACATATTGGGGCACAAATAAACGTGATGCAGATATTAACTATGATGGTGTAGTTGATGAAAAAGATATGCAGTATGTAATTGATAACTACTTTATGCAAAATCCATGGGGTGACAATACAGTTAAGCCTGCTAAGAAATATAAAGGTGAAACTTTAGACGACGTTTTAACGGATCTTGGATTAGAGTAATTGAATAATAGTTTCATATTAAAATCGGTAGCGATAAAATTCGTTACCGATTTTTTAATAGAAGTTGTAAAAATGAGGGGGTAAGGGGAGAGTAACGATTATCTTTTTTGATTTCTCCAGTCACTTAATGAAAATTCGGCAAGTCATCCTACTTTTAATGTCTAAAATACTATTCTCTTACTGGGGACCTTAATTCACACATATTCTAAGTTGGATTTTTGATTACCTAAATAAAGTAGATGATCGTTTAAGAGAGTATATAAAAAAAGCTATCAAAACTTTTGGAATGATAGCTTTTTTAGCGTTTCTATTGAAGTACAGTAACTTTTTTAGGCGTAGACGTAATTTTAAATCCATCCTTCGCAACAACTTCAGCAGTGATATAGTACGTACCATTTGGTAGTTCAGGTTTTGGTGCCCAAGTGGTATGAACTTCTTTTTGATTTTTAATTGCGAATGTATCAACAATATTACCGTTCGCATCTTTTACATAGAATGTCCAGTCGCTTCTGTTTTGAGCAAAGTAATTAACACCTGCAAGTCTATCTTTATTTAAATTAGTAGAAGGGGAGACGTTAGTGTTTGAAAGAACCATCCACTCGCTCATATATTTTGAGCTTTGATCTCCCCAAACTGTATAAGAATGATTAAATGCATTGTCAGCACCTATTACAACAATACTTTTTGGTTCTGCATTCACTGTTAATGTTTGTGCTGCTCCCGGCGTATAGTTAGTACCATTAACCCAAACAGAAGAAGCAACATAACCACTTCCATTTACATTATCAGTACCTTTCCAAGAAATTTCGTATTTTCCATTCGTTGGTGTTACTTTAATGTCCGTAACACTTGGTAGAGTAGCATCTACTATTACTGGCATTTTTACTTCTTGTGGTTTTGCACCTGGGTAGTCTAAAGTTGTTCTGACTACATATTGGTATGTTCCATCAGGTACAAGGTTTCCAGATTGATCTGTCATATTCCAATAATAGCTATCTGAGTAGCCATAATCACCATAGGACATAATATTTTTTCTGAATTTCCATGGAGTTCCTGTGTACTCACTAAAGTCTCCTAAGTAATTCACCATTTTGCCTTTTGCGTTTTCGATATACATTTCTGTTTTTTGTAAGTTTCGTAATGCTGTAAATCCGGCATAAATACCATGCATGTAATAGTTCGGTGAGATTGCAATTTTGTTTAAATTAAACGTTCCAGTTTTCGCATCATAACCTTTTGGTGCACTTCCAGAATTTTCATCCCAAAGTGCTGTATAGCCTAAAAACGCATCTTTATCCCAGGCTGGAGCATCAATGTTTCGTGGTTCATCCCAACTACCATTAAAGCCCATATAAGGAATTGATAAAGGTACTGCTTTCGTTGAGTCCTTTGGTATAAGGCGAACAAATCCCTCAACAAATGCATTTTTTCTTAATGTTCTAGGTAAGCGAATTTCTACGTTTAAGTTCTTCTCTTGTCCCGGTTTAATTTTAAATGTAGTACCATCTGTGCTAGATACCTTTTCATCATTTACATAGATTGAAGCACCTTCAATTTGTTTGCTACTTAAAGTTAAATAATCTTTTGAATCTAATGTACCATCACCATCTAAGTCAAATTGCTTCGTTTCAGTTGCATCTGTTAATAAGTCTACATTAACTGTATACTCATATTCTTGTTTTGGATTCTTTGCTTCAAGCGATTGAACGTTTAATTTAAAAGTCGTTCGGTCATTTTTAATTTCTTTTAATGCTACTGCGCTAGCTTGCTCAAGTGGAGTATCTTTTCTTGTTACGATAACAGGCGTACTAATCGCATTTTGAATTTGCATTAAACCAGAACCTTGAACACGTGGTGAATAAGGAACTTCACTATTTGTTCTAGGATCCATAACAATTTTAGATGTATTCATTAACGCAACTTTAGCTTTTAAAGCTGTATCTTCTGAATGCTGCAATCCTTTTTCATAAAGAGACTGTAACACCAATGCTGATCCACCTACAACATGAGGAGTTGCCATCGATGTACCACTCATTACTTCATAATCATTTCCAGGAACAGTCGAATAAATATTTCCACCCGGAGCAGAAATTTCTGGTTTAAAATCTAATGTCGATGGTGTGCCATATGATGAAAAACTAGACATTTTGTTTTTATTAACATTTTCAACCCAAGTGCCACCTGCTAATTTCATTTTTACGATTTGACCGCTAGTTAGTTTGTTAATTAGCTCTTGTCCGACAGCTTTCCCCGTCGTTGCAGCCGGTATTGAAAGTTGACTAAAGCCTAAGTATGAATAGTCATTTAAAACATCAGGTGGGATTACAATAACTGCTTTTGCTTTATATTTTGCTGCATTAAATTGAACAAAAGAATATGAAGTATACTGATTTTTCATTTTTGCTACAACGATTTTACCTTCTACGTTTTTATCAGTAAAATCAGTTTTATTCGATCCTTCACCTACATATACCATTTCATACTCTTGACCAAGAGTTAAGTTTTTAGAAAGCTTAAAATTCACACTTGGAGCAAACATTGTTTGGTCTTGGAAAGGTAGTTTAAAACCGTTTGCATCTGCCAGTGTATTTAAATGCATTTGCGTATTTTCATAGGATGCGACTGATAAAGCAAAAGGACTAACACCTGGCGCACCTACTGTCCCAATATCAGGATCTTCTGCATATGGTTGTTGTGCAGAAGGGTAAGGTAATGGAAACTCAGAGCTATATGCCGAATTACCTGCTGCTACGACAACTAGTGTACCTTGTTCTGTTGCAACACGAATTGCTTTTTGAATAGGATCATCATCTTCACTTACATAACCTGCATCTACACCTAAACTCATATTGATTACATCTGCACCCATCGTAACAGCATGTTCAATACCAGCGATAATATCGTCCTCATAGGCACCTGTATCATTATCCGAGAATACCTTTTCAGCTAATAACTGTGTACCAGGAGCTATACCTTGAACACCATCTTTTGATTCGTCACCATTTGCACCAATGATACCTGAAACATGTGTACCGTGCGGACTACCATCACCTCTAGGAATAACATCAGTATCATGATCAGCCCAGTCATATCCAGTAGGAACTTTATCCGTATACCAGATATCACCTACAGCGGTAGCGTCTAGTTTACTTTGAATGCCAATTTTAGTTAATTTTTCTTTTTGTTTACCTTTTTCTGTAATTGTCATGTCTTTATGTGTGTAGTCGATACCAGAATCAACTACCGCCACAAGTAATCCTTCACCTTGATAACCGTTTTGATTCCACACTTTTTGAGCTTGTACTAATTCTTTACTAGCTGCCATCGTTTCGTGGTATGTTCTTGCAATATGTACGCCAATTACACCTGGAGCCTTCTTAATCTCATTCAAGTTTTGATACTCGGTCTCAACGCTGAATCCATTAAATCCTTCATAAAAGCGCTGTTTTAACTTTGGAGAAATTGATTTAGCTTTATTATTCTTTTGGATTACATCCAATACTTTGTCTTGTTTTTCTTTAAATAATGCTCTCTTTTGAGTTTGAGAAACAGTAGAAGAAGATGGCTCTGCAACTTCTACGATAAAACGTACTTTGTCAGTTGGCTTGTAATCCTTTGCTGCATTCTTAGCATTATTATATAGATTTTCTTTCCCTTTTTGGGCCGTAGTAAGTAATTGTGGCTTTTGAACGGCTAGATGTTTAGATAGGGGTGTCGATTCTTTGCCGTAAGCGAGAGAAGTATAAGATGAAAAAATTAATGAAGATATAGCGGCCGTAGTCATTACTTTAAACGCACTCATTTTACTGATTTTCATTAAAACTCTCCTATTCATTATTAAAATTATGTAAGAACTATGATTCTTTAACGCCTTAATAAGAGATTGCTAGTTACGAAAAACTAACTCTTATTAAAGTGACTAAATCATTACAATATTTACTATATAACCCGTATATTTTTTAGTAAATTGGGGAAATTAGGAATATTTTAACTTGAAATTAATAGACAAAATAAGACAATGTTCTATTTCGATATGTCAATTTAAGTGAACTTTTTAATGAATTTTGTTAGTTATTGATGAATAATGATTATTTTATAGGTTCATAGTTTGGGGAAATTTAGATAAAACTTATTATTTTTAAAGGAATTAAAAGGAAATTTTAGAGTTTTTTAAGAAAAAGTATTAACGGATAATATAGGTTCATTTAAAAGAACTTTAGGCACAATATTAGGCTATTATTCATACAACTACTATAAAGGCTTCTTATAGCAGGTTGGTGGTTGTATTGGATGGTGAATCTAAATCAATAGTTGGATCTGTGATTGTATCGATTGGAACAATAACAGCTGCAATTGGTTCTACGCCGACCAATTATTTAAAAACTAGTGTGCGTGATGATTTATCTGTAATCGGAAATGTTTTGCAGGCTACAGGAAATGGTATTGATGCTGAAGCAGATGGGACTTTACTTAGAGCAGTTGGAAAAGAAATTACAGCAAGTGGTAATGTTGTTGTATTTTCAGGACTTATTTTGGACCTTCGAAAAGAATCATCTTATAAATTATTCGTTGTAGGTAATTTGTTACAGGCTCTTGGATTAGGGGTAAATGTTGGAGAAGCGATAGAACTGACACCATTCCCTGGTCAGTCTGAAAATATTGTAGGAAGCATAACACAAATTATAGGAAATACAATGCAGGCAATAGGGTGGTCAGAGGCATTAGAAAGTATTAGAGAGAATGAAAATAAACAAAAAAAATTTGGTTATTTTTATGATGATCATCTTGAGAGTAGTGATGACCAATCTGAATCCGAATTATTGGTTGCAACAGGTAGCTGGATCCAAGCGATTGGTTCTGTTATTTCAGTGATTGGAGCAATAAAAGAAGGAACAGAAGCTAATTAAACTAATAAGTAAGCAACTAAGTCCTGCGTGAAAAAATTGCCAAAAGCGGAGATAATAGTCTCACGCTTTTTTACATTATTAAAAATGACCTTAATTATGTTAAAATGCTTTAAAGTAAAAAATAAAGATAAATATAGAAGAGTTTTGATTACTATTACATAAATTAAATAAAAAAACTTTTTGACCCCGTAACTTTTTAAACTTCTTTTACGTTTATAAGGTAGAGAGTGTTAATAAAGGAGTGAACACATATGACTAGTAAGCTTAGACTGCATAGTATTGAACAGGGAAATCAGGATCAGAGGTCAGATGAATTTTATTGGAAGGAGTATTACCCGAAGCTGCAACGCTATTGTCATTTTTTATCTCAGAATGAATGGGATGGCGATGATATTGCTCAGGAAGCCTTTTTTAAAGCAGTAAAATACTATAGTGTTGAAAAATTAAGCTCAGCTTTATTAAATAAAATAGCTTACAATCTTTGGATTGATACTTTACGAAAAAGAAAAGATGAAACAGTTTGTCCTGACTTTGACCTTTCCCATATTGCAGATCATCATTCAGTTGATCATAAAATCAACTGTGTGGAGCACTTACTAAAGTATTTTACTCCAAAACAAGCAGTTATCTTTTTTCTTAAAGAAGCTTTTCAATACAAATTTAAAGAAATTGCAGAAATAATTGGAACAACAGAAATAGCGATCAAATCTAGTCATCATCGAGCAAAAAAGCGTCTAGATAAGACGAATAGCGAAGAAGAATTCAATTCAGTTGAACAATATTGGAATGAAGAAGAAAGAAAAGAGCTTGAGGAACTATTTAATATAGCATTAGAAGTTCAAGATCCTTCTATCCTTATTCAAGCTATTCCTTCCATTGATAGTATTACTGATGGACCTAAAATGCTATTCTGTAATTTCGGCGTATCTAAAACTAAATCTCCTTCAGGCACTCTCTGCATGGCGGCATAGCCAATTAACGCTTTTAAGGAGGATTTTTTTAATGACGACAATTCCTTATGTAATTGAACAATCTAATCGTGGTGAACGTTCATACGATATTTATTCCCGTTTGTTAAAGGATCGAATTATTATTATAGGTGACGAGATCAATGACCATGTTGCAAACAGTGTAGTTGCACAATTATTATTTTTGGCAGCAGATGCACCAGATAAAGAAATTTCACTTTATATAAATAGCCCTGGTGGGTCAACTTCAGCGGGCTTTGCTATATACGATACAATGCAATTTATTAAGCCCGATGTTAGAACAATTTGTACAGGAATGGCAGCGTCCTTTGGCGCAATGCTTTTGCTAGCAGGAACAAAGGGTAAGCGTTCTGCACTTCCAAATAGCGAGATCATGATCCATCAGCCATTAGGAGGGGCAAAAGGCCAGGCAACAGAAATTGAAATCTCTGCTCGTAGAATATTAAAATTGCGCGAACATATAAATCAAATAATTGCCGACCGAACAGGGCAATCTGTTGAAAAAGTTTCAAAAGACACAGATCGAGACTATTTCATGAGTGCAGAAGAAGCGAAAGAATATGGAATCATTGATGAGATTCTCTACCCTAAAAATTAAAATTTTACTAAAGAGAAAGGTTAGCCATGCTAGCCTTTTTTTATTGTGGAAACGAAAACTCTAAGCTAGGTCTAGGGTTCCAAAAAGCTTACAGCATGGTATTAAAAAATTTCCTAAACTATTTTTGGTTCGCCAGCCAAAATAGCAGCATTCGGAGGAATTTTTATGTCAAAAGAAAGTAATAGTCTAGAACATACAACACATCTTAATCAACGACGGACATAATTCCTCATGTTGTTCATTGAATTGCCATCATAATTCAGCGCGGAAAGGTCTTTATGAACAAAAGTCTGTGTTTTATGAACGAAATCCACCAGTTTATGCACAAAACTCGCTGGTTTATGAACAAAAGTCACCTATTTATGCACAAATAGATAATGTAATGGCGAAACGTTCAGTAGCTCTTTAGGGTTTGGTCAGTAACAAAGGCTTCTAGCCGTAGAGCAAACCATCCGTTATCACGTATGGCTATTTTTTTGAGCAATTCAATTAAAGCCAAATAGGGAAAAGCTTAAATGAAATAAAAACGAATAAATTATGAGACTTATAGAATATATGTTTACAGTGATTTACCTAAAGACTTTTAAACTATTCAAAAGGAGATTAAAAAAATGACTTTTGGACAAAAAAGTATTGCAGGTTTCATGCATCGTAAAATCACAGAAGACAATACCTACTTCTTTTTAAATGATTTTACTTCCATATTAGTTAGTGGAGAGGATACAAACGGGGCATTTTGTGTCTTGCATTGTAATGGGAAAAAAGATGGTGGACCACCTCTTCATATTCATGAGCTGGAAGATGAAACGTTTTATGTATTGGAAGGAGAGATTGCTTTTTTCATAGGTGATCAGAAAATTTCTGCAAAAGCTGGAGACTATGTATTTGCCCCGCGAAGGATTCCTCATACATTTAAGGTGCTCTCAGAAGAAACGAAGTTCATTGTAACTGCATATCCATCTGGATTTGATGAATTTGTAAAAGAATTATCTGTACCGTTTCAAAAAGGATTCATAAAGCCAGAAGGTCCACTTTCAACTGAAAAAATTCAGAAGTTGATTGAGACTTCAAAAAAGTATAAAATTTCTTATCCGAGTTTTTAAATTGAATCGTATATTGGTAGGGAAAGAAGTAAAGAAGAGGAGCAAAGGATGGAATCTATAAATAAACTAAATCCAATTGAAGCAGCACAACAATTTATTAATAAACATTTTCCAACCTGTAATGGTGCATTATTAGCTGGTAGTGTAGTCCGAGGTGAGGCAACGGAAACATCAGATCTTGATATTGTTATTTTCGATCAAAATCTACAGTCATCATATAGAGAGTCACTAATTGAATTTGGTTGGGATACTGAAGTTTTTGTTCATAATTCATCGTCCTATAAAGCCTATTTTGAAAGTGACTATAAAAGAGCTAGGCCTTCATTGCCAAGAATGGTATCAGAGGGAATTGTTTTAAAAGACGAAGGGATAATGAATGATATTAAGAAAGAAGCAAATGATCTCTTAAATAACGGACCAGAAAAATGGTCAGACGAAACAATAAAAATGAAACGGTATTTTTTAACGGATGCATTAAATGATTTTATTGGCTCATCTATTAGAGGAGAAGAGTTACTTATTGCAAATACACTAGCTGAATTAGCAAGTGAATTCGTTTTAAGAACAAATCGTAAATGGATTGGATCTTCAAAGTGGATTGTACGGGCATTAAAGCAATATGACGAAGGTTTTGCAATTAGATTTATTGAAGCTTTTGATCTATTTTACACAACTGGGAATAAGAATCGAATTATTGATTTAGTTAACGAGATTTTGCGTCCTTTTGGTGGAAAGTTATTTGAAGGTTTTTCATTAGGTAAATTGTAAAAAATTATATATTTAAGGTAATTTTGATTAAGACGTAGGAACTGAGTTAGATCAGTGCATACGTCTTTTTTATTTGAAAATAACCTTTTATAAATTTATAAAAATATGAATCAATATTCGTATATACATTTGATCAATTGAATAGATTTTTCGGTATTATTTGTCGTTTTTTATGGGTGTTTTATCCTGTTTTTTCGCCAAACTTGGATAAAATTAGATTGATTTATTGTTAAATTTGTTGAATTTTTCCCAATTTTCAGTTTTATATTTTAAGTAAAAAAATCAATAATTCGACAAAAATACTAATAATCTTCCAGGAAAAAGCATATTTATAAAGTTTATTTGACAATTCTAAGTACTATTTGATGAAAATTGCTGTAGAACAATTGATTGGAATTCCCCCAATATACGTTCAATTCTTTGGGATGTAAAATTTAACTGTATTTATTAATGGCCACGAGATAGGTGAATAGTAAATCTTTAGTTTGTCATTTTTATTTAACTATTAATCTCTTTGGAAGCAAAGTGGATTTAAATAAATACTAGATTATATTTAGGAGAGTTGTTAATGAAAAACGGGAAATTGAAAGCGGTTAAAGTTTTGTCTACTGCGGCATTAACTTCATTACTTTTCACATCTTTTACAGCTTTTGCTGAAAAAAACAATATTTCATTTTCTTCAGCGGAAGAACAAGTTAAACCGATGTTACTTAAGAGAGCTGAGCCAGCTCAAAAAGATTCGATTTATGATGCTGCTAAAAAGAATGAGCAATTAGGCAACCATAAACCAGATGATCTTGTTCATTTAATTGTAGAAGTTGATCAACCAAGTGATAGTGAAGTAACAAAACAAAATAAAAGAACATTATTTAAAGAAAAACAAGATAAAGTAATCGATAAAATTTCAAAATTAAAAACGACTAAATCTAATGAAACGTTTAAACTAAAACACCGTTATTTTGAAGGATTTAACGGATTCAGTGTAGAGACAAAATTTAAGAACTTGAAGGATGTCGAGTCACTTCCTGGAGTTACACATGTAGAGGTTGCTAGAACATTCCACGAAACGATGGCAGCAAGTAAAGAATTAGTACAGGCTCAAAAGGTTTGGGAGCAATACGGTTATAAAGGCGAAGGACTATTAGTAGGTGTTGTAGATTCCGGTATTGATTGGAAGCACAAAGACATGACACTACCAGATGAGGCTAAAGCGAAAGAAAAATGGACACAAGATAAATTTCAAAAGTTTGCTGAAACAACTACTGTAAACGAAACTTGGTATTCAGATAAAGTACCATCTGGATATGACTGGGCAGACAACGATACGGATGTTATTCCTGGTCCAAAAGGTAGTCCTCATGGAACACATGTTTCTGGAACAATTGGAGCAAATGGTGATGATTCGACAGGTGGAGTTGAAGGGATTGCACCTGGAGTACAGCTTTTATCAGAAAAAGTATTTTCTGATAATGGCGGCGGGGCTATGGAAGACGATATTATCGCAGGAATCGAGCACGCGGTTACTATGGGCGCAGACGTTATTAATATGAGTTTAGGTTCTGACGCAGGCTATGTAGACGAAAATTATGATCCAATCCAAAAAGCAATTCGCATGGCAACAGAACAAGGTACATTAGTAGTTGTAGCAGCCGGAAATTCTGCGTATAGCTCAAAAGCTTTACTAGTACCTTCAACATTACAACCATATGCGGAAGATCCAGATATTGGAACAGTTGGTTCACCGGGGGTAAGCCCGTACGCTATATCAGTTGCGTCATATGAAAATACTAAAATCCATATGAATGCAATTTCTGATGGTAGTTTAACAGTACCATTCAAAGATCATTCTCAATATGGGCCAACATATAATTTTGAAGTATCTAAAAACTTATTACCAAATACTAACTATGATTTAGTATACGTAGGTGAAGGGAAAACAGCTGCTAATTATCCAAAAGGTAAAACGAACTATATTGCAGTTGTTAAACTTTTAGATTCATATAGTACTGTTTCATCTATTCAGTTTGCTGCAAAGGCAGCAGGAGCAAAGGCTATTATTATGATTCCACCAACAAAAATGCCTGATTATGCATCACAGCCAGTAACACCAACTGCAACACCAACTGCAGAAACTAGTAAAGCAATTGGTGCTGCATTACTAGATAAAATGAGCAAGATGCCTGTTGGTCAATATTTAAGTATGAAAAATGTAGGCGATTACTGGGTAGATAACCCTGACGCAGGCACAATGTCTTATTTTTCATCAATGGGTACAACACCAACATTAGACTTCAAACCTGAAATTTCGGCACCAGGTGGAAATATTTATTCAACGATACCAGGAAATAGCTATGAAGTGATGAGTGGTACATCAATGGCGACACCTCACGTTGCAGGTGGATCAGCTTTAGTATTACAGTCACTGTATGAAAAAGGATTACAGCATTCAGAAGATACTGTTTTAAAAGCTAAAGTTGCATTAATGAATACATCTAAAATCATTATGGATCCTAGAACAAATAGTGAAGTTCCTTATTCACCGCGCGTTCAAGGTTCTGGCTTAATGCAAATTCAAAATGCAATTAATACGCCAGTTATCGTAACAAGAAAAGATACTCCACTTGAGCAAGCTGGTGCAGTGGCATTAAAAGAAATTAAAAATGACCGAGCGATCTTTAATTTAAATGTACAATCTCTTGAAGTGAAGAAATCTAAGGAAGAATATGAATATACAGTTAATGTTGACTTATTAACAGACGGAACTCAAACGAAGCAATTTGACTTAGATGGTGATGGAACGCTAGATTCAAAAGATTATTTAACATTAAGTAGTAAACAAATTGAAGGTGCTTCAGTTTATGTAAATGGGGAAAAGGTATCAAGTACAGATGGTACTTCATTTAAAATTAAACCAGGACAAGAGAAGAATTTAAATGTAGAAATTCGCCTGCCTAGAACGTTAAGAGATAATGCGTTCGTTGAAGGTTTTGTCCGACTTGTTCCAAAGGATCCAACAAAAGCGGTACCATTATCAATTCCTTATATGGGCTTTAATGGGAAATGGGATGCACCAAGAAATATCGATGCTCCAGCATGGGATAAAGATGCGTTTGCAGGTTATACTGCTCTTTGGAATGATAGTTCAGAAAGTACACCATTAGGATTCAACGGCTTAAACTTTGATTTAAACCATATTGCTTTTTCTCCAAACTACATTGATAAAGGAATATATGGTTCAATGGCTGTTTTACGTAATTTAGATAAAGCAGAAGTATCGATTGAAAATTCAAAAGGAAAACAACTTAGATATCTAGGTGATTATAGTGAATACACTGGAACGGGACAACCATGGAGATTTAATAAAAACATGATGTTTAATCAAGACTATGGATATAATTTATATCAATGGGATATGAAAGACGCATCAGGGAATATTGTTCCAGACGGTACTTACTATTACGTAATTAAAACAACATTAGCTTATCCAAATGCTAAACCACAAACTGTTAAAATGCCAATGATTGTCGATTCAGTTGCACCAAAAATTTCTGATATTAAGGTAACACCAAACAACGGTAAATATGATATTACATTTAATGCGACTGATAATGCAACTGACTTTAATTATGCCGATATTTATGTAAATGGAACATTTTATGAACTAAATCCTGGCGTAACGAAACTAACGGTTAATACAGAACCAAAAGGTATGGTATTCAGATATAATGATTATGCAGGAAACATGGCTTGGACAACATGGGGAGACCAAAGTTATAATAAGCAAAGTATGGCGATGGTAACTTGGGGTATTTCTCCATCTACTGGTGTAAGTGCATCTAAGCCTGCAAGAATTTCTCTATATGGATATAGCAGAGTAGACTGGACGATTAATATTAAAGATGCTAAAGGGAACCTCGTAGATTCATCTACATTCGAAAATGAGCATACTTTTAGCACACAATGGGCACCAGAAAAAGATCTTCCAAGTGGCACATATACGGTTACAGTAGATGTTGTTACGAAAGATGGTTTTAAAGTTACAACAACACCTAAAACTATAACAGTTACACAATAATATCAAATTTGCAAATTATAAAATAAAACAAAAAGGCTCTGGTGAAAACTGGAGCCTTTTTATATTACCTAATAATGTGCAAAATAGTGTGGAATAATTTTATTTATTATTTAAGTCTTTTTACGTTTTAATTTCCCTTGTAATAGTAGAATGAATAATAAACTAACTGGAATAACGATTTGAAGTGGGATGTGAAGTAAATATGGTACTAAATGGATTCCCTCATCATGCTGTTCAAGAATACTAGTCGCTATCCATAATGAACAAATGACAGTAATAATTCCAAGCGGATAGACTAGCTGATCACTTTTCTTTATATTAAATAAATCTGCGGCCCCAGATACTGCGCAATAAAAATAGATTGTAATTTTTACAAAGGCATTACATACTGCAATGACAACGATAAAAGTATCTAATCTTTGCACGAAGTCAGCAATATTAATATAACTAACAGCTGTTAGAAGTGGATAGGTTGTTCTTTCAATAACTGCTGGTCCTAATATTGCAGTATTTAAGACTGCGAATAAAGTTAATATGCAACCTGAAAATAATAATGCTGGGATTCCTACTTTTATTGCAGTATCCTTCTTGTTTAAATGCGGCATAATCATCGTAAACGTAAGTACTTCTCCAAATGGAATAGTCATTGAAATTGGAAAAGCAGCTTTCCAAATTGGTTTCCATCCATTTTCTAAAACAGGTCTTAAATTGTCTAGTTTAATTAATTTAGAAATGATTTCAAAGCCAATAAAAATAATAACAAGAAACATGATCATGATAAATATAAATTCATTTGCTCGTGCGAATGTTTCAAGTCCTTTAGACATTGCATACATGATTAATAACATCATAACTATTCCGAGTGAAAGTAGAGAAGAAGCATTATATAAAGTAATTTTAAGTAAATCTTCAAAATCGCGTAAATCACGTGCTGCAATATAAATAAAATATAATATATAAATTAATGCTAGTATTTTTCCAACATATTTACCTAAAATAATTTGAATATATTTTGTGAATAGTAGGTCTGGAAATAATGAGTATAACTTAATATACACAGTGAATAGTAAACAAGCTAAAAAAAGTCCTATTAATAAACTAATCCATCCATCTTGCTTAGCCCTCATAAAAATTTCAACTGGTGGTGAAGCACCTACCCCAAATATAAAAATCATACAAAAAAATTGAAACCCAGTTATACTTAATTTACGATTCATTTAAATTCCTTCTTTTGCCGTTAATTAATTCGTCTAGTTTTGTTATTTTTTCCATAAAATTCTATTTTATGAAAATCCATCTTCTTCAATATTATCGATTAAAAAAATGAAGTAGACTGACAATTTAGTATAATATTAATGACAAGGGGGGATTTACGTGGAAATTAAAGTAGATGATTTAAAAGGACCTGAAATTGTTGGACTAATTAATGAACATCTTCAAGGGATGACACAACACTCTCCAGCAGAAAGCATTCATGCACTAAACCTTGAAGGATTAAAGAAGCCGGAAATTACGTTTTGGAGTGTATGGGATCAAGATGAATTAGTTGGTTGTGGTGCATTAAAGGAACTTGATTCATTGCATGGAGAAGTTAAATCTATGAGAACATCATCTGCACAACTAAGAAAAGGTGTAGCAAGAAGAATGCTCCAACATATTATCACCGAGGCGAAGAATAGAGGGTATAAGAGACTAAGTTTGGAAACAGGTTCGATGGAAGCATTTAATCCAGCAAAAAAATTATATGAATTAACTGGTTTTAAATATTGTAGTCCATTTGCTGATTATAAAGAGGATCCGAATAGTGTTTTTATGACATTAGAATTGTAGGTTTTTGAAAAAGTTGCTGTTGAGCAATTTTTTTTTGCCTAAATTAATTATCTCACTACTAATAGTTAGTGCTGTCTTTTTTTTAATTGCTCTGTTAAATTAAAATGTTGATTTTGGGACTAAAAAAAGGTTGTCCATTTAGACAACCTTAGGAACTATTATGTAACTAAAGCATTAGCTAGTTGAACAAAATTAATGTGGAATATTCAACTCTTTATGATATGTAATCCAACAGCTTTAAAACTTTATATTTAATAGATTTTTTAAATCAGTGAGTAAATCTGGATGTTTTACTTTTGACCAATACATCATTTCTTGCCCTTTGCCATTTGAACTTACTTTCTTTCCATTAGGCTTCTGAAAAATTATCCTTCCATCTTTAAAAAAATTCATTATATATACTTTGTTGTCCATTGATTCCTTATCCGACAATATAAAGAAGTAATTCCCTTTATTATTTAACTCTTTGGATTTTTCCATTAATTCATCTTTTGAAGGTTGAACCACTTCCATTTTGTTTACTTTTTCGATAAACACTTCAATTTTTTTATTATTCTTTATAGTCATTGTTGTTGCTTCAGAGGCTACGCCTTTATCAACACCTTGAACCCTTAAGATTACATATTCACTTGTATTTGGAATTTCTAAAATTTTTGTCTTCATTTGAACATCACCAGACTTTGACTGACACCCACATAATAATATTATAATCAAAATAAATACAGAAACTCTTTGTATATATTTCATTGTATCTCGCCTCCTATACTTTACATTCATATTCGACAAAAATATCAAAATTACCTTTTTTTACCATTTAACCTTATTCGACTAACCTACCATTCGTTACATAAGATAATCAACACTCTAATTTAACAGAGCCTTAAGAATAAAAAAATTTTAAATAAAATTAGTACCTAGTATTAATATCTGGTGTTATAATCTTTGTAAGCTATAAATAAATTTGAATGAGGTGACATTAATGCACAAATCGAAAGCACGTATCACAGCAATTGGATCTTATGTACCAGAAAAAATAGTAACAAATAAGGACTTAGAAAAAATAGTAGAAACAAATGATGAGTGGATTGTAAAACGTACTGGAATTAAAGAGAGAAGAATGACAAAAGAAGATGAGCATACAAGTGATTTAAGTTATATGGCAGTAAAAAACTTAATGGAAAAATACAATAAGTCAGTTGAAGATGTTGATATGATGATCGTTTGTACATTAACACCAGATTTTAAAACGCCAAGTGTTGCTTCAATCGTTCAGGCAAAGCTAGGGATAAAAAATGCTGGGGCAATCGATTTAAACGCTGCTTGCGCTGGATTTACTTATGGGTTGTATATGGCAAATGGATTAATAACATCTGGATTAAATAAAAAAATCTTAGTTATTGGAGCAGAGACTTTATCTAAAATAACGGATTTCGAAGATCGCACAACTTGCATTTTATTTGGAGATGGTGCCGGTGCAGCCCTAGTAGAGTACGATGAAGAGCAACCTAGTTTTATTTCTTCATATTTAGGTTCAGAAGGTGAAAAAGGTAAACACTTATACTGCTCAAACTTATCGAATCAAATGTTTGGTGAAGATATTATGAACACCAATTATATTGTTCAAAATGGACGCGAGGTATATAAATGGGCTGTTACAACTGTACCTAAGGGCATGCAGGCTGTACTTAATAACGGTTCGACTTTAATAAATGAAGTTGATTGGTTTGTTCCGCATAGTGCCAATCTAAGAATGATTGAATCGATCTGCGAAAGAAGTGAATTCCCTATTGAAAAAACTCTGCATAGTTTAGTAGATTGCGGAAATACATCATCAGCAACAATTCCTTTATCTTTAACTAAAGGAGTGAATGATGGAAAGCTTAAATATGGAGATAAAGTTTTATTATATGGTTTTGGTGGTGGATTAACGCACGCTGGATTGCTAATTAATTGGACTATATAAAATAGGGGTTTTTAATAATAAGATGAAATTTCATACTCATAAAAGTTCATGAGTAAGCAAAAGGGCGAAAAAGAGCAAAAGTGTTACTCATAGAGGGTTCATGAGTAAGTAAAAGGGCGAAAAAGAGAAAAAGTGTTACTCATGAGTGGTTCATGAGTAAGTAAATGAGGAACAAACAGAAAAAGTGTTACTCATAGAGGGTTCATGAGTAAGTAAAAGGGCGAAAAAGAGAAGAAGTGTTACTCATAGAAGGTTCATGAGTAAGCAAAAGAGGAAAAAAGAGAAAAAGTGTTACTCATGAGTGGTTCATGAGTAAGTAAAAGAGGAAAAAAGAGAAAAAGTGATACTCATAGAGGGTTCATGAGTAAGTAAAAGAGCCAAAAACAGAAAAAATGTTACTCATGAGTGGTTCATGAGTAAGTAAAAGAGGAAAAAAGAGAAAAAGTGTTACTCATAGAGGGTTCATGAGTAAGTAAAAGAGCCAAAAAGAGAAAATATGTTACTCATAGAGGGTTCATGAGTAAGAAAAAAAGCCCAAAACAGAAAAAATCTAACTCGATCATCTTGTTACTCTTTATTAAGTTCTGGAAGGAAGAGAAATGTATGAATGTATCTGTCTTAGGCTGCGGACGTTGGGGAAGTTTTTTAGCTTGGTATGCTAATCGTACTGGTCACGAAGTAGTTATATGGGGAAGAGAAAACTCTAGTAATTATATAGGCTTAAAACAGACAAGAAAAAATGATTATTTAGGCTTACCGGACGAAATTGAATTAACGAGTTCATTGGAAGGTGCAATATCATTTGGAGAAATCATTATTATTTCAATTAGTGCTCAAGAGCTAAGAACATTTGCAAAGCGTTTAAGTCAAAATAATGGAATACAAGGAAAAACTTTTATACTTTGTATGAAGGGTTTAGAATCTGCCACAGGAAAAAGACTGACAAAAGTCTTTAGTGAAGAAGTAGGAAAAAACTGTGATGTAGCCGTTTGGATAGGACCTGGACACGTACAAGACTTTGTAAGGAATATACCAAATTGTATGGTTATTGGTTCTGAGAATATAGAAGTATCAAAACAGATTACTAAGGCATTTAACAGTGAGTTAATAAGATTTTATTACGGGCAAGATCTAATTGGTAATGAAGTTGGAGCAGCAACTAAAAATGCCATGGGAATAGCAGCAGGAATGCTTGATGGATTGAATTATAGTAGTTTAAAGGGTTCTTTGATGGCAAGAGGGACTAGAGAGATTTCACGTTTAATAAGAGCAATGGGAGGAAATGATTTAACCATTTACGGCTTAAGTCATTTAGGAGATTATGAAGCAACATTATTTTCAATGCACAGTCATAATCGAAAATTTGGGCAAGCATTTGTCGAAGGAAAACCGTTTGATAAATTAGCAGAAGGGGTTTCTACAATTAAGGCACTAAAGCAGCTTTCTAATCAGTATGATGTTGAACTGCCAATCTGTAACGCATTGTTTGATATAATTTTTGAACATAAAAACGCTAAAGAAACTTTAGAAGAATTATTTTTAAGACCATTAAAATTCGAATTCCAATAAAGTGAAAATTTATTTCGTAGATTTTAAGAGATTGTTTAAAAACGTTATTTATTTAACTTTTTTTCTGTTTTCTCCTTCTGTATCCACTAAAATACGAACGATTTATAAAAAAAAGTTTTAAAAGTTCATATTTTATCTTGAAAATATATTTCTGATTTGATATATTAGCATTGTAATCATTCATAAAACATTACTCGTATATGCTCAGTAATATGGTCTGAGCGTCTCTACCTGGTTCCCAATGGAAGAACTGGACTACGAGTTAAAGTAATATTGGTAATCATTTTATGTTGCCGATAATTAGTGTCAAGCATTTAAGTTTTATTAATTGCTTACCTATACTTTAACTTACGTAGGTCTAGAAGGTAGAGATTGTTCTACATTTTCTAGACCATTTTTTTGGGCCAAAGCATCGAGTGTGATACATCAAGGGGGAAAAATTATGTTAAAAAAGTACGGTTTATTAGGAATTGCTAGTGCGTTATTAATCTCAGTATCTGTAGGTAATAACTTTAAATCAAATATTGCAGAAGCAAAAACTAAGGAATTAAGACCAATTATAATTGAAGGTCCAATGCCAATAGAGGCTGAAAAATTTGCAAGTAAGTTAAAAAATGTAAAAGTAGAAAAATCAGGTAGCTTCGTATTTTACAAAGGTAATTTAGATAAATATCCAGTTATCGTAGCAAAGACAGGTAAAGGTATGGAAAATACAGCAGCTGCTACTGCAATTGCTATTGAAAAATATAAACCAATTGCAATTATTAACCAAGGTACATCTGGTGGCCACGATCCAAAATTAAATGTTTTTGATATTGTATTAGGTCAAAAAACAACTAATATTGGTTCTTTAAAAACTGAAACGAAAGACGAAAACCAAGGAATTGATGCAACTCTTTGGAAACCAATGGACTTAATGGCTTCAGAAGGTAGCGCTGGTGAAGACCCAAATGCTGAAAAACCACGCTTTTACGATGGTAATAAAGATTTATTAGCGGCTGCTAATGCAGTAAAAAATAAATACACTAAAGGTAAAGTTGTAGAAGGTACAATCGGTTCTGCAGACGTATGGAATAATGAAGTTGATCGCATTAAATGGTTCCATACTAATTATGGTACTTCAGTAGAAGAAATGGAAGGTGCTGCTGCAGCTCAAATCGCTCAAGCTTATAATGTACCTTTCTTAGGAATTCGTGTTTTATCAAACAATAAAACAAATGGTGGTCAATACAATGCAACGACTGCTGAAGCATGCCAAGAGTATGTAGTTGAAGTAGTTCAGCAATATATTTCTAAACAATCACATAAGTAATAAAAAATAAAAGCACCTTTGTTATCATCTATTTAAGATGTTAGCGAGGTGCTTTTGCATTTCTATTCCCTGTCCTTACTTCAACCACCATAACTCAACAGGGTTTAATTCATATTGATTATTTTCACGGTACATAAACTGACACATGATAAGCTCTCGTCTTAACGTAGCGTAATCTTCATGAAATTCCTTTAAATAATCGTTTATTTCTTTCTCTGGATAAACCCTTCCAAATTCTAGTCCCTTAATCATATGCTCTAAAACGACGAGTTTTTTCTTTCGTTGTGCAGGGTAAACTTTAAGTTTTCCTTCTTTCGTAAAGAAATTGTTAATAATGCTTGTGCGTTCACTTTCAGTAACTGCCATTTCCATATTGGAATCTCCTCCTGTTCCTACGGTGAAAATTGCTTTCGCACTCATTTCTAAAATTTTTGTATTTAAAGAGAAATAGATTGTATTTTTATCACGTCGTTCTTTTATGAGCCCAACTTCTCTAAGCTTTGTCATATGATGAGTTATCGTTGGTGGCTTAAGACCTAATTTACTTGCAATTTCTTGCCCGTTTAATGGACCTTGTTGTAATAAAGCAATAATGCGTACACGAGTAAGATCACCTAAAGCTTTGTGAAATTCTACAATTTTATTTAACTGCACTTATTAAGCACCTACTTTTATTATTATCTAATTAGATAATAATCTAATCACTTTATTATTTCAACTATCGATTTTTGAAAAAATAGCTGGTGGAGAAGTTTACTCTCTTTTTTTATAGGAGAAAAGTTTGATTGTTTGATATTGGCATACTCAAAAATTACTGATATTCTAATTTAGTGAAAAGTTTAAAAAGGGGGAATTTTCATGCGAATAATTTTTATGCCTGAATATAGACCTAAAAGCAGTACAACAAAAGCTCTTTTATTGGGGAAAGAAAGGTTGAATAAGTATGGGGATACTTAAGTTTCACAAAAATATAAAAATTCGATTACTCGAATCTTTTTTAAGTTCATCGATCGGAAGTATGATCTTCCCATTTATGGCGATTTATTTATCAAAGCATTTTGGTGTAAAACAAGCGGGTTTGCTTTTACTTGTAAATGTATTTATTGGAATTATAATGAACTTTTTTGGGGGATATTTTTCAGATCAATTTGGTCGAAAAAAGACAATGGTATTTGCTGAAACATTACGTTTATTAGCGTTTATTACGATGATGTTGTGTAATTCACCTTGGTATACATCTCCTCATATTACATTCTTGATGATGACTTTAAATAGTATCTGTTGGGGACTAGCAGGTCCTGCGAATCAAGCAATGTTAATCGATGTAAGTAAACCGGAAGAACGAAAGCTTATGTATTCGATTATGTATTGGTCGAATAATTTATCAATTGCAATTGGTGGAATGCTTGGCGGATTTTTATTTAAAACATATTTTTTTGAATTATTAATAGCTCTTTCATTTGCCTCGCTAGTTACATGGATTTTAATTACCTTTTTTGTTGAAGAAAGTTTGGTCACTGAAAAGACAGAAACGAAGACGATTGGTCATCACGCTCATAAAATGATTTCAAATTATCGAGACGTTTTTCAAGATAGGCTCTTTATCCTTTATGTACTAGCAGGCTTACTAGTACTCTCGATGGAATTTCAATTAACAAATTATATTAGTATTCGATTAGCGAACGATTTCCACACACAACATTTATTTGACTGGACATTTGGTGGAATCGAGATGACTGGTTTCCTTCGCACAGAAAATACGATTCTAGTAGTTGTAATGGCACTTTTTGCGTCTAAAATAGTAAGCAAATTGGACGATCAAAAAACGCTAATCTGGAGCTGTATAGCATTTGTAAGTGGTTATGCAGTAATTTCATATAGTAATTCCATTTTGCTTTTATTTATAGCGATGTTTGTAGCAACTGTTGCCGAAGTTTTAAGAGTACCAGTACAACAAAATTACATGGCTAATTTACCAGCTGACGAAACAAGAAGTTCATATATGGCAGTTGCAGGTTTATCGTTCAATTTAGCGATGTTTATATGTTCAATGACTGTTTCACTAAGCGCGTATTTATCAAAACTTTCAACATCCATCTTTTTAACAAGCCTAGGTGTAATCGGAATTCTTATATTTATAAGAATTACACCTGCATTAGAAAGAAGAATTAAAGGAGAAGTATTACAGGAGCAAGGGCATTCAGTTGAAGTGAATTCTTGATTTGAAAAGAGGGTTTCTCATTTTGAGAGCCCTTTTTATATTATGATTGTATAATCTTGAATGCTCAACTGCAGATCAGTCGAAGTGCAAATACGAGGTGAGAAAATGCAAAAAGGAAATATGAATAAGAATGTGAAGGGTGCAAATAAGAAGTGAGAAACCGCAAATAAAAATAGGAAGTGTGCAAATAAGAAGTGAGAAACTGCAAATAAAAGGTGAAGTGCAAATAACAATAGTGAAAGTGCAATTAAAATTGGCAAAACTGCAAATAAAAATAGTGAAAGTGCAATTAAAATTAGCGAATCTGCAATTAAAATCCATAGCACCTCAATTAAGTTGAGAAAATACCTATACCAGGTCGGGTATTTCTACTAAATATTTACTTCAAAGCAGTCCGTTCAAATGGAAAACTATCAAATTTGCCCCAATCCCTACTAAATCATATCAAAATTGATGAAATTTCCTTGTATTCTATAAATTATGATTCATAAATTCAATGATTTATGAAAAATTCTACATAGATACCCCCCACTTTATGACAAAAAATAAGCAAAGTCCTCGATGAAAGAAAAAGTATTCTCTTCAATTTTCAGGAATGTGTTCAAGTTAAATAAATGGTTATATTTACCTAATTTGGACATCTTAATTAAAAAGGGTGGTGTTTCGATGAGCAGACATTTAACCATAGTTCTTACTAGTATTTTTACATTATTCTCATGTTCAACTGTCAGTGCACAAGCAGCTGAGCGTGTAGTTATGAATAGTTTTCCGAGTGAAGTTTGGCAGGAAAATATATATCTTATTGCTGATCGAATTGATTGGAAAGAATATCGTAATTTTGATGTCCAAATTGGAAATGAGGGAGCTTTATATCATTTTCCAACATGGAAAAGTGGGAAGTACGGTACAAAAATGTTTAGTGAAGACTTGAATAAGGACAGGCAGGATGAAATTATCATTTCGCTGGATAATTTCAATGATCCTATTCATTTATTGCAAATTAGAAGTGATGGTCAGAACGAAGAATATAAGGAAGTACCAGTAGAATCGGTACCTGAGGCAGTTAAGCGACTCGTTGAAATGGAGAAAAAAGGGGATATTGTCACGATTACAACTAAGAAAAAAACATATAAAGTTAATTTGAAATCGTTAGGATTTAAAGATACTTCTTCCGACGATAGTGTATATACCCATGTTCCAGTTGATTATATTGTTGAAAAGAAAAAATTAATTGCCGATGCTGTCGTCATGATTTCAACGGATGGCGGAGGAGCAATCGGGAATTTGATGTTAATTTATGATTGGAATGGAAAGAAATACGAAGTTCAGTCAGTTTCTTTTGAGAAGTATAATCGGAAGAGGTAATGAGAGTTTTGTGTTTAAAGAAGATTATAAAAAGCTACCGATCATTTAAATATGATTGGTAGCTTTATATTTTTATTTTGTCATTAATTGGCTCATTAGTGTTGCTGTATCAAATAATCCGCGGTGAGATAAAATTTTGCCATTTTCGATTTTAAATTCTCTAAATAAAGTAACCTTTACGGAATTTCCAGTTGGTGGAGTTCCTCTAAATAATCCAGAGTGTGTACCTGTAAATTCCAGTCTTGTAATGACAGTGTCTTCATTAGAGACGATTTCTTCAATCGTGTAATGGCTATCTGGGAAGCCTGTAAAAATTACACTAGCGAATTGCTTTAATCCCTCTGTTGAACCATAAGAGTAATCAATGTATTCAGGTGATAATAAATTGGCTGTACTGTCTAGGTTATTCTTGTTCCAAAAAACTTCAATAAATTCTTTTACTAATTCTTTATTATTTTGTTCAATTGTTTTCATAGCTAAATTCTCCTTTTTTGTTTGGCTTAAGACATATGATAGATTATAATAGTGACAAAAATTGTCATAGTTATCAAAAAAGGTGAAAATATGTCTGCTAAATCAAAACGATTAATTGAATTAATGATGCTTGTCAATCGAAAGCGCAAGTTTACGGTTAAGGAATTAGCCTATGAATTTAATGTGTCACCAAGAACGATTTTAAGAGATTTGCAAGAGTTAAGTGAATTAGGGGTGCCGTTATATTCTGAAGTGGGTCCTCATGGTGGATATCAAGTGTTGAACGAAAGAGTTCTGCCACCTATTACATTTACTGAAGAAGAAGCAGTTTCATTATTTTTTGCTAGTCATGCATTGCGGCATTTTTCTACGCTTCCCTTTGAAGCAGAGTCAAAGTCAGCGTTGAAAAAGTTTTACGCCTATTTACCATCTGATGTGAAAAATCGAATTGATGAAATGAAAAATCGTTTTGACTTTATAATCCCTACAAAGCAAGCGAAATCCGAATTTCTTTCAATACTTTTAGAAACCGCTATTAGTCAAAGTGTGATTAGCATTGAATATGATTCGTATAAAGGGAGGTCGAAACGAGAAATTCAGCCAATCGGAATTTATGCGAACAATGGATTATGGTATTGTCCAGCATATTGTTTTAATAGTGATGATTATCGACTATTTAGATGCGATAAAATTCTTTCAGTTTGTCATGATGTGGAAAATGAACCGTTAAATTTGCCACATATATCGCTTGGAAAGAAATTAGCAAGTATGAAAGAAGAGAGATTAATTAAGTTTTATGTAGAGCTTAGTAGAGACGGAGTTCAAAGATGTGAGACAATAATTGATCCGAGGTTTAAAGTACAAGTACGAGAAGATGGAACTGGTTTTATTGAAGATTGGATTGGTCAAAATGAAATTCCTTTTATCGCTCAACTATTTATTTCAATCGGAAAAGAAGCTAAAGTTAAAGAGCCAATTCAACTTTTACAAAGTATAAGAGAAAAGCTTTCGGAAGTTATGGAATGGTATGAAAATGACTGATTAAATCCAATTAAAGTTAAACGGTTACAATTTACATATAGCAGCGTTTTTCAATTGAAGTAGAGTTAACTAGTAAAAAAAGGTGTTGACAGAATTGTTAAATAACCTCTATAATACAAAACATATTAAAAAAAGAACCAAGTTACTAATAGTAGATTAATATAGTTTTAAGCAATGAAGGGTATTGAAGTAGTGCTTATCTCACTGTAATAGAGAGCTGATGGTTGGTGGAAATCAGTACAAAGATAAGGATGAATTACGGTCCTGGAGCTATTTTTTTCGAGGTAAAGTTTCATCTTTACTGAGGGAAAAACGGTCAATTATGATCGTTATCAAATTTTAAGAGGCAGATTAATTCTGCAACTAGGGTGGTACCGCGAACAATTCGTCCCTACTGAGTAAATCAGTAGGGACTTTTTTATTATTTAAAATTTAATATATGAACTGCAATGAAGGGAATACAGTAATGTTTGTTTCACTGTTTAAGAGAGCTGATGGATGGTGTGAATCAGTACAAAAATAAACATGAATTACAATCCTGGAGCATCTTTTTCGAAATAAAGGTCGACATTTATTAGAGAAAGACGGTCATTGATCGTTAACTAAAACAAGAGGCAGATTTATCTGCAATTAGGGTGGTACCACGGTGTAAATCGTCCCTGTCATAAGTGACAGGGGCGATTTTTTTTTATAAATATACAGCTAGAAAGAGGAGATAGAGAGATGGAATTACAAAAAAATTTATTGCCAAGGCATATACGTTTCATGGCACTCGGCGGAGCAATTGGAACTGGTATTTTTAAAGGAACATCAGAAACTGTATCGATAGCGGGGCCAGCGGTTATTTTTTCTTATATATTTGCTGGATTATTACTTCTTGTTGTAATGAGTGCGATTGCGGAGATGGCGATTGCTTTTCCTGGTCTAAATATGAAAGGATTTATTCATAAAGCGTTTGGTACAAGAGTATCTTTTGTGATCGGTTGGTTGTACTGCTTTATGTGGTTAGTTGTTTGTGTGATTGAAGTAATTGCAGCTGGAAGCTTTTTACAATATTGGTTTCCTTCAATGTCATTATGGTCTTTAAGTTTTATTAGTGCAATTTTTATTGTGATCGTTAATTTTATGAATGTGAAACGATATGGCGAAATAGAATTCTGGTTTGCTGGAATTAAAGTTACAATGATTGTTTTATTTATTGCGTTAGGCGCAGGGATTTTATTTGGCATAATTCCAAGTGGAAATAGTGATTATGTTCATAACTATGTTCAACATAAAGGATTTTTACCACACGGTTGGTCTGGCGTATTTTCTGCTTTATTAATTGTCATTTTTTCTTATGGTGGTTCAGAACTAATTGGATTGACTTTATCAGAAACAAAAGACGCTGAAAAAGTAATTCCAAAAGTTGTTAAAGGAGTTATTTGGAGAATTGTTTTATTCTACACTCTTCCAATTTTGATAATTTGCGGTTTAATTCCATGGAATGAAATCGGTAATCAAGAAAGTCCATTTGTTCAAGTATTATCGACAGTTGGATTTCACGGTGCAGCTCATATTATGAACTTTGTTTTAATTACGGCAGTATTATCTGCAGCCAATTCTGGTATTTATGGCTGTACACGTATGATGTATTCATTAGCAACTGAAGGGGAAGCTCCGAAAGCTTTTGCAAAAATTTCAAAAAATGGTGTACCAGTTTATGCGGTCATTGTAAGTGCAATTATTTTAATTGGAGGCACATTCGTAGCTTATTTC
The DNA here is from genome assembly GCF_002556365.1 of Bacillus sp. AFS002410. Lineage (NCBI taxonomy): Bacteria > Bacillati > Bacillota > Bacilli > Caryophanales > Bacillaceae > Bacillus > Bacillus sp. AFS002410. The sequence goes on along the minus strand of NZ_NUEU01000019.1, from coordinate 35,560 downwards.
TCTCCAGATCGCGTATTTGGTTATTTAATGGCGATTCCTGGGTTTACGGTATCAATAGTATGGATCAGCATTTGTTTAGCACAACTAAAGCTTCGCAAAACGTATACGAAAATGCCACACTTTAGAGTATGGGGATTTCCATATATAACTTCTTTCACAGTCCTTGCATTAGGTGTGAGTTGTATAGCATTTGCTTTTAGTAAAGACAATAGATTAAGTATATTTGTATGCTTAGGAATTTTAATCGTATTAGTTTTATGTTCATTTATGAAAGGTAAAAACAAGCTTAATTAAATAGACAAAGGGCACCTATACAGGTGCCCTTTATTTTTTAATTTAGTTAGAATTAGCTAATGCTAAAAGCTGTGCATTTACATTTTCATTTACTACTCCGCCGTGGTAACAAATAACAGTTTCGATATCATATTTAGTGAATTTCTTAATGGACTCAAGAGCTGTCTCCATATCAGGTGTATTACTTTGATTTGGCCCCATGATTACACCATTTTCTGAAGTTAGCGCATCTCCTGCAATTAGAGTTTTACTTTGATGATGATATAAACTAATGTGACCAGGAGTATGTCCAGGAGTATAGATGACAGTAATTCCTCCAGCGTATGGTAATACCTCTTCATCAGTTACTGTAGTATCAACCTTTGTAGTAAGTTGTATATCGAACATCGCTTTTATTTTTTGAGCCTGTTCTTCAGGAAGTGATTCGATCATTTTTGCGATTCGTTCAGGATTCATTTTAATAAACGTTTTGTCGCCTTCAATATAAGGTTTGTCTTCATTATGGGCTAACACTTCAATGTTTTGATCTGCAGTTTTTAAAATTGCAGTAAGGCTACCGATATGATCTATATCTTGATGTGTAAGTATGATTTTAGACAGTTTGTTAAATTCTAAACCAGCTTTCTCAATCGCTTCACGAATTTCTCCAGTTTGTCCTGGCATTCCTGTATCTACTAAGATTACTTCATGATCATCCCAAAGTAATGTGGGATGAATAATTCTTTCTGATCCCATAAAGTTCATTACTAATTCAATTGTTTCAATACCTTTATCTATTTTCATTTGTAGGGTAAAAGCGCTATGCTCTTACCGCACCTCCCTTTGATTTTATGTGAGCACTAAACTAGGTATCTTAATTTCTTAAGGTTCTTAGCTTAGTGTTCACATTTTTTATATCTCTTTAAAAACTTGAAACTATTTTTGAGCTTTTGAAACGGAAGTAATAAAGTCATCAATCATAACATCAAAGCTATCATCCACATTTACCGGATGCTGAAAATATCCAAGGAAGTTCATTGAGACAAATCCGTGTAAAATGCTTCTTAATGCTCGACCTTGATGAATTAGTAAGGTGCGGTCCGTAATATAAAACTCTAATACTTGATGAATAATTCCAGTTGTTTCTTTAGCGAGCTGTTTGACATCTTCATTTTCTGTACTTGGAATATTCATAAAAAGCCCATAACCAGTTCTATTTTCAAATGCAAAATCACGGTATACATAAGCAATTTCTCGAATTGCTTGTTCACCGCTTTTACCAACTAATCTTTGCATTAAATTCGAATTTAACTTATTTAAAAGTGAATTTGTCATCTTTAATTTTAAATCATCCATATTAGCGAAATGGTTATATAACGATGGATATTTAATATCTAGTTTCTCTGCAATCTTCGGAAAAGTAACTTGATTAAGACCAATTTCATTAGCCAATTGAAAAGCTACATCAATAATTTTTTCTTTAGTTAAATTTCTTTTTTGAACCATTTTTTCACTCCCACTTATTTTTACTAAAAATAGTTTAACACTTTAGTTAATAATTAGTAAACTATATTATATAATTTACAAACTATAAAATATAGTTTAGTCTTATATGTATCGTTAAACTAATGAGATATTGTTTATTAGTCTCATTTTCGGGACTTATTATATTGATTTATTTTTATCAAAAAGAGAGGGGGATATTATGTTATTGTGGAAAAGAAATCTAATTGTCTGTTGGTTTGGGATGTTCGTAACGAGTATTGGAATGAGCCAACTTGGTCCAGTATTACCTCTATATATTGATAAACTAGGTGTTCATAATTCTGCCCTAATTAGTCAATTTTCTGGGATAGCGTTTGGAGTAACCTTCATTATATCTGCAATATTTTCTCCAATTTGGGGTTTGGCAGCAGATAAATTTGGTCGAAAACCAATGCTACTAAGAGCAAGCCTTGGTATGTCGATTATTATTTTTTGTATGGGTTTTGCACATAATGTCTATATATTAATTGGTTTAAGACTTTTACAAGGTGTCATCACTGGTTATGGAACAGCTTGTACTACTTTAATCGCTACGCAAACTGATAAAGAGCATGCTGGATCGGCTTTAGGTACACTTTCAACAGCAAGTATAGGAGGTTCATTACTTGGACCTATGATTGGTGGATATATTGGAGAGACTGTAGGTTTACAAAATGTATTTTTTGTGACGGGTGCACTTATCATGGTTGCATTCATTACAACAGCATTATTTGTTAAAGAATCCTTTACTCGCCAAGATAAAAAGGTGCTTAAAATGAAGGAAATATGGAATATTATTCCCGATAAAGGCTTAATGATCACAATGTTTATTACCTTTTTTGTTTTAACAATCGCTCTTTATTCAATCGAGCCAGTTATTACAGTCTATATTTCTCAGTTGTCTGCTCATTCTACACATGTTGCATTATTAGCAGGTATGGCATTCTCAGCTTCAGGGTTAGCAAGTATTATAGCTGCTCCAAGATTAGGGAAGATTTCAGATCGAATTGGTCCACATAAAGTTATATTTGTTGCACTGGTTGTTTCAGGTCTGATGGTTATTCCGCAAGCTTTTGTAAAAAACGCCTGGCAGTTGATGGGGCTACGATTTATTTTAGGATTAGCAACCGCAGGGTTAACTCCTTCTGTTAATACATTAGTTAAACGAATCACACCAGATGCTATTACGGGTAGAGTATTTGGGTTAAATATGTCAGCTGGTTATTTAGGCGTATTTGTCGGATCGGTTTTAGGTGGCCAAATTGGAGCATATTTAGGCGTAAAATACGTATTCTTTGTAACAAGTGCACTATTATTATTTAATGCAGTGTTGGTTTACGTTAAAGTAAATAAGAAGTTGAATGTTAACGATGAATATAAATTATCGATGTAATACATTATTTTGGGAGCTACTTAAGGAAGGTAGCTCTTTTTTTTAGTAAATTAAGACCCTACATAACTAAACATGAAATGTCGGATATGTTATTTTTGTTCCTGTTATTCTATTGATAAGGGAGGTAGTCAAATGGATTTGCTTAAGAATATGAATGATGCACTAGTATATATTGAAGAAAATCTTACAAGTACTATGGATTATAAAGAAATTTCTAGGAGGGCTTTTTGTTCCGAGTATCATTTTAAAAGAATGTTTTCGTTTCTTGCTGGAATTTCACTGTCGGAATATATTCGTCGTCGCCGTCTTACACTAGCAGCATTTGAACTGAAAGAACATAACACAAAAATAATTGATCTTGCTTTAAAATACGGATACAATTCTCCGGATTCGTTTACGAGAGCATTTCAAAATCTACATGGAATAACTCCTTCAGAAGCGAGAGTTAATGGCAATTCACTTAAAGCATTTCCACGAATGACCTTCCAATTATCAATTAAAGGGGGAAATGAAATGAACTATCGAATTGAAGAAAAAGAAGCGTTTCGAATCGTTGGTATAAAAAAGCGAGTTCCGATTATTTTTAATGGAGTTAATCCGGAAATTGCCTCGATGTGGAAAAGTTTAACGATGGATAAAATCACACAATTAAAAGAGCTCTCAAACGTTGAGCCAAATGGCATTATAAGCGCATCAACAAATTTTTCTGAAAGTAGGATGGAAGAAAAAGGTGAACTTGATCATTATATTGGTGTTGCCACTACAAATAAGTGTCCGGACGAATTCATACAACTTGAGGTAACTGCATCAACATGGGCAGTATTCGAAGCTGTTGGGAAATTCCCAGAAGCATTGCAAGAAGTATGGGGACGAATTTATTCTGAATGGTTTCCTTCATCAAATTACCAACAAGAAGAAGGGCCTGAAATTTTGTGGAATGAGCATAAGGACATTACTTCACCAACTTTTAAAAGTGAGATATGGATTCCGATTTCGAAAAAATAGGCTCTTTAAATTAATATGTTGATTTTTGAACTAAAAAAGGATGTCTAATTAGACATCCTTTGGAACTCTTATTTAACTAAAGGACTTCATTAGTTCAATTACTTGAGTTGCTTCGGTGACTCTATTTTTGTTTCAGTAAATGCCAGATTAATTGAATTAGTATAAATGTCCCAATTAAACGTTGGAAATATTTGTTAAAATTATAATTAGAGCAAGTCTTGCTCAAACAACTGAAACGAAGGAGAAATTATGCAGGATAAAAACATAGAACTTGTGGAGTTAAATTCAGAAAACTGGTATAAATGCTGTCAATTAGAGGTATCTGAAGATCAAAAGAGTTACATCGAACCAAATGCAATCTCGATTGCTCAATCGAAATTTGAATCTTCACTAAAGCCATTTGCTATTCAATTTGAAGGCAATATAGTTGGATTTTTAATGTTTAATACTACTGAGGAAGAGCTTGATGGCTATTGGATATATAGAATAATGGTTGATAAGAACTTTCAACAAAAAGGCATAGGTAAAAAGGCGACTCAGTTAACGATCGATGAAATTGCTAAACTACCAAATGCAAAAAAAATTGTTGTAGGCTATCATCCTGAAAACCTAGGAGCACATAATTTATATTCAAGTTTAGGATTCATTGATCATGGAGATCGATTTGGTAAAGAAATGGCAGTAGTTTTAGATATTAACCATAAATAAACATCACTATGTAACTAACGCATTGCGTTCGCTCTCAAACAAAATTAGAAGAATAAAGAGTAATTAGAGTATTTACAGGCTGGATTTTTGGAGGTTGCTATGAAAATTAAAAAGAATCCAGTTGAAAACCTCAATGATGCAGTTAACAATTCAATGTCGGGTGACTTAAATGGAATATCAAAAATAGGCTGCATTCCTATGATTATATTAGTGGTTATTATATTTTTTATAGACCTTTTGATAAGATTCACAGGTAATTAACAGCCATTTTATACCTTATTCAACTAATGCATGCATGAGTTGAATAGAAGCTGTCAATTCAGGTGGCTTTTTCTTATTCGACTAAATGGCAGTTTAGTAGAATTAGAAATATTAAATTTCAAGTAAAAAAGGCGAAATTCCCCAAGTTAAAGTCTTATGAAAAGAATTTGTAATAGAAGTAACACATCTTTAGAAATGGGAGGAAAGAATGGAAATAATTTTTAACTTAATAGTTTGTTTAGTTGGAGTGGCTCCACTTGTTTATGCAATGTCTACTTCGAAAAATAAAAAAAGTGATTCAGAAAATAATAAGTCATCTAAATATCGTCTATGGAATAAGATTGCTTTTATTCTTATTGTATTGATTTTGATTTACAGTGAGTATTCGATACTAAATTAATGAAAAAACATAACCATTAATTAGTTTAGTAATAACAGCCATAACTACTTTTATCCCAGGAGTTATTGCACTATTTAATAGATTAATTAAGAAATCTAAAAGAACATAATAAAAAATGCTATTCAACTAAAGCATGCTTTAGTCGAATAAGACTTATATGAATTTATATCCATAATCTTTTAAGATAATTTTTGTGTTTTCAATATTTGTCATCACAATTTGATTTAGAAATTTTGTGTTATTTGATTCGATTGCATCCTTTAATTCATTCAATTCTTTAAGTTCATCTTTTAAGAAAATTTGAAACTCTTCTTCACTATTGAATTCACTTCTATGATTATCAATTATTGCTGAGATGTTTTGATTTATGAATGCTTCTACTACTTTTAATGCATCTTCATAATTTTTGAATTTTAAATATAAGTTTAGTTTTTCATTACTAATAAAACTTATTTCCCCGTAATTTCGTATATCAGATTCAATTTCGAATTTCAAAAACTCTTCTTCAGTTTGAACACTTTCAAAAATTGGTAAAATCTCTTTTTTGAACTGATTTTTACATTTTTCAAGTTCTTGTTGAATACTTTTTAAACTCAAAGGATTATATTGAAACTCACCAGAATCGTAATCTCCGTAATCATACAATCTAAATGAACCTTCTTTTAATAGACTTTTATCGTTATCCCTTGAAAATGGGAAAATGCCTATATTTAGGGTGAAATCAATTGGTGAACTTTTAAAGATATTAATCGTTTGAATAATCTCATTATTTGTCACCCTAATAAATAACGAACCTTTCATAATAAACCCTAATGGAAATAAAGTCTCTTTAAACATTTCTTTATATTGTTTTGTAAGATTAGAAGTTAATTTCAATTTTATCGACCTTTCTCATAAGAAAAAACTGGGCAAAATAGTAATATTCCATTTGTATTTTTAATTCAATTATATCATTTCCTTTTTCAACGAGACTGCCATTTTGTGAAATAAAAAAAGCGATCTTCTATTGAAGAATCGCATGCGTTAGTTACACAAAACTAAGTATTCTAGGTAATCAATATTATGAAAAATCTCGAATGGGCTTCCCATATCTTACTAGAACATGCCACAATAGTTTTAGCTCTTGAAGTACTTCTTTATATGTTCCCAGGTCGCTCCAAGATAAAGGAGTACTTTCTAAGCTCATTACCGCAGAACCTATCACATTTGCATCGATAATGTTATTGCATGCAATACGTTTTGCTAAGGAGGGCATAGAAGGACCTCTAAAGTCAACGGGAACCTCGTCGACAGTAAGTACAAACCCCATATGCCAATAAAGTTCAATTGAATATTTATAGCATATTTGTTCTAAGCAAATACCTACAGGTGTATTCTTGAAAGATGGATCTGCAACAAGCATTTCCACGTCCTCATTAAGCGAAATATCTCCATGAACTTGAGCTTCAATATAGTGATTAAGATTGCGGTTTGCTTCCATATTTTTAGGGTCCACGAACGGTTTTTCAAGATTAACTAGCAAATGATTAATTAATTTTGAAGGGGTTAGATTTGTTTCACCGATTCCAAAATCTCTTATGTAAACCTCTTCCAAAAGAGCTGCCAAAATAAGATCAAACTCTTTATATGTGCCTTTTTCCTTTGGATCTTGGTGTGAATCCAAATACGTAAATGTGCAACGATGTGATGCCTCTGATGATAGGAGAAAATAACAAGAACCAAAACGAGGTGAAGGACCATCGGGATGTAGCATTAAATTTAATGCCCCATATTTGGGACGCTGGGTATTGGTTGCTCCTTTTTGTTGATATGCTCCTCCAAAAATCTTTTTCTCCCATAAATCACGTTCACCCCCAGGATAGGCGGACACGCTACCATTTGATATAAATGTTTCAAATTGACTTTTATAAACTCCTTGCTGAAGAAGCGCTTCAGAAACATTTTTCATATTGGAAACTGGTCTATCTGGGTGAAAATGAAGAGCAACCTTAGCATGAGCCTTTAGCTTTTCGACTGCATTTTCATATAAATTACTTGAGACATTAGACATTTGAAGAATGTGCTTAATTGTTGCTTTAGCATCACTTTTAAAGTTCCTAGAATAATTAGTAATGTATTCTATTGCCGATAGCTGTGCATTAGTCAATTCCATGACTATTAACTCCTTTCATTTCAATAAGAGTACTAGTTTAAATTATATTTTTCCAACATCTTCTTATCCAAGTGCTCAAGTGCAAAGCCCCAAGCATTTTCGTGTCCATTTTTTGTTTCCTCATCTGGAAAACCCTTATGTGTGAGTCGCAATCGAGTACCGTTACCATTAGGCTCAATTTCTACTGTTACAACAGTTTCAACACCTTTTGTTCCTCCATCTCCAGTAACCCATGTCAACTCTACAAGACGATCAGGTACGAGTCTTAGAAATCTTCCGTAATGTGGATGACGTTTTCCTTCAAAATAAGTCTCGAAAAAGAAAACGGTATTGACTTCATCTGTCATTAACACTGTACCAGGAGCTGCACACCAACGATCAAACTGATCCGTCCACGCTCTATAAAGTAAATTTGGGGATGATTCCATTAATCTTTCAACGATTAAACCAAAGGGCCTAGATGAAAGGTCAGGCGTAGTAATATGATTCATATAAAATCCTCCAAAACCATTATTCAGTGAAAATACACCACATACACATACAAATACTTGAAATATTTATATATTCCTCTATTTTTCCTTTTTCAACTAATATGCCATTTACTTGGATAAAAAAAAGCTACCGAAGCAGCTTTGTGATGTTGAACTAAAACGTGATTTAGCTGAATAAGAGCATTGCTAACAAATGCGATTTTTTATCAACCATTATAAATATTGGATAAAAAATGTTTAAGGTTTGTTTTTATTTAAAAATCACTTAAAACAAAATAAGTGAACACCAAAAACCACGGAATAACAATCGTCCATTTTGAAATTTTAACATTAAATTTACCCAAAATACCCAAAAATAAATTATCACATAATATATACAAATTTATTATCAAAAACAGTATTAATAACGTAAACCATACAGAATACTTGGGACGCAGCAACTCAAGTCCAATAAACATCGTAGGTACAAAAATTATCCCAGACAGTAGTTCAGCAAGGTCATACCTTCTAGCTTTATTTTTAGAAATCCACTTTAAATATTTTTTTAGTAACAACATTTTCCTTACACCTCTATAAATATTTCATTATTAAATTAATTATATAGAAGGAATGAGTAATTGTAATTTGGGAAAATTGTCTTTTTTACTGATAATTTATAAATCTCCTTTTACAAAGCAAAAAAAAAGAGCAAAATGCTCTTTAAGATTCTGAATGATCGTTAGTAAAGTTATCAAGCTTATCGGAAATACTTTTAAGAATTTGATTTTTCTCCTGCTGGAGCTTTAGGAATTTTAATAAAAACCAAATAATAAAAACGATTGGTGCGACGTAAATAATAAGCGGTATGAGTGCAAAAAGAGAATAAAATGCGTCACCATGCATATTTAACTCACTCCTTTTTGGAAGATTATACCATGTTTTTAATATTAAAGCTTTCTAATTTATATGAATATTTTATTTTTTTATATCTAATTCTTGTTTAAGAATGACTAAACTTCAAAAGGAATATAGATATCTTTAGAGAAAGTAGTTTTTAGGAGGTATATATGCTGATCTTATTTTGGCCATTTACAATTGTCTCTATTTTTTTATCGATAGTAGCATTAATAGTAAAGAAGCCTTCTCTACTAATTATTACAACAATTTTATTTACACCAATGTCACTTTATTTAGCAGCAACACCGCTTTTTTTTATTTGGGGATTAATATTTCCGCTTCTCTATTTATTGGCGGCATTTAAGATGCATAAAAAATATAAAACAAAGTATTTGCTACTTTTAATTTCACCAAATTATATTTTAGTTGGATGGCTTGGATATGCAGTATTAAGTCAGTAATTTATCAAAAAGTATGTAAATATAATAGGAGAAAAAATGATGAAAATAGTAAAACAATGGGTGCAAGAAGATAGTGATTTTATAAGAAAAAAAGTAATTGAATATAATTCTAATAACCTACCAGATGAGAAAAATGCGCCGTCTGAAAATGTAAGCTTTGTCATTAGAAATGATCAGGATGATATAGTAGGAGGAATTACTGGTAGAATATACTGGCATCATTTATCGATAGAATTTTTATGGGTATCAGAAGATTATAGGCACGAAGGTTTTGGTAGCAATTTGATCAAACAAATGGAAGAATTTGCAATAGAAAAAGATTGCCGTCTTATTAAAGTAGATACTTTTAGTTTCCAAGCTCCAGCGTTTTATAAGATGCATGGATATAAAGTTTTTGGAGTGATTGAAGATCATCCAAAGGGATATAATCAATACTATTTTGAAAAGAGACTATAAATGATAAGCCGCATAAGTGGCTTATTATTTTTTTGTTAGCTTAAATGATAATATTAATGAAAGAGATTTATGAGATGGAGGGACAATTAATGAGTGAGTTTAACTTATTGTTTCGAAAAAGAATTGGATTACAAATTCAAGAAGAACTTAATTTTAGTCATTTAGATTTAATTCTCGAAAAGACAGCAAAAAATATTCCTTTTGAAAATCTATGTATTATGAAAAATAAAACTCAAGGAATCACACGAGAGAATTTAATAAGCAAATTATTAGTAAAAAATGAGGGCGGACTTTGCTATGAATTGAATTCTTTATTATATTTATTTTTACTAGAACATGGTTTTAACGTTAGGTTATCAAGAGGTGTTGTGTATGACAACGTAACTCAAAAATACCCTACATTTGGAAGAACACATGTCACAATCCTTTTGACACATAATGAAGAAACGTATTTAGTCGATACAGGATTTGGTGCAAATCTCCCTTTAAGAGCAGTACCCTTAACTGGAGTGCTGATCAGTTCAAGTAATGGTGAATTCCGAATTGAGAAAAAGGACACTGAATATGGGGATTATGTATTGTTAATAAAGCTAAAGCATAAAGATACTAATTGGAGAATTGGTTACGCCTTTGATTCAAATGACATAATTTCGGATGTATCTGAATTTAATGAAATCCAAACAATCATTGCTGAGCATGAGGAATCTCCATTCAATAAAAATCCTTTAATTACTCAACTTACAGATGAAGGGAATAAAACATTAACGAATAGCTCATTTACGCAATGGGTTAACGGCGTAGTAACAAAAGAGGTTATTGACGAAATAAGATATAAGGAATTAGCGAAACAGCATTTTGGGCTTTAAATTATAGTAGATAAGTATTTGGGAACTTTATCGAGACACTTGAAAACAGGTAAACTGCTTTTTTATTTTAAAGTGTTGAAAGTCAATATTTAAAAAGTACACTAAGTGAAATATTTGATGATTAAGTAGTAATCTTTTGATGATGTTGTATTGGTGTTTTTAACTAATCGTTTATTTATAGAATAACAACAAAATTTATGGTTTATCCTTTTCAGAATCTATGAATATTTAGTTTTTAAACTTTTGAAGAAAAAAATCAAATGATTAGATTAAATATAGAGGATCTATCGAGATTGTCAAAGATATTGAGTAATTAATTTCTATTTCTAAATTAAGAATCATAATTCCGTTCTTTGATGTAAGCTTTTTTGTAGAAGAAGTTGATTGGAACGGAAGGATTCTCGACTCCTATGGGAAAAGCGGGAAGCCTGAGACCCCGCAGGCTTGCCGAGGAGGCTCAGGTCTCGCCCCATGGAAAGCGAGAATCCTGTAGTGGAAATCAATATCAAACAGCTTCATTTACATTGAAAATATTGTTGATTAATTGACAAATTCTTTTCGCAGCAGCGTTAAAGCAGGTAAAACTGCTTTTTTATTTTGCTTAAAATGACCTTTTTCAATTTGTAATTATCAAAATGAAAGCAAGTTAAATCGAGGGTTTTAACAATATTTTACAATTTTAATAAACGTTCTAATCAAAATTTTAAGTGAAATAAGTATTTTAAAGTAATATGTTCTTTTTAAAATTGCATATATATTAAGCAAAGGGGTGATAAAAAGTGGATATTTTATCAACTATATTACAAATTTTATTAGCTCTTATGTTTTTGATTGCTGGGTTTGGGAAAGTTTTTGGTTCTAGTTCAAGTGTTGAAAGCTTTAATCATTTGAAATTACCACAGTGGTTTAGAGTCATTACTGGATTAGTGGAATTGATTGGTGTAGCTTCATTAATCATTGGATTTTGGGAAGCAAGTTGGGTCCCAGCTGGTGGATTATTATTAGGAGTTGTAGCAATCGGTGGAATAATTGCACATATTCGAGTGAAAGATTCGTTTAAACAAACTTTTACAATATTATTATTAGGCATTATTGGATTTGTACTATTATGGATTAACTATTCGGATCTCTCTAATTTCCCAGGATTTAAATAATTTGTTATTCATTCTTGCAGGGATAAATAAGGCGCCGGCAGAATTAGTATTACTGTACTAAATCAATCTTATCTGTAAAAGGGAGCGATTTGAAAATGTATGAGATCGTAGTTATTGGCGCCGGACCTGCAGGAGCAAGTGCTGCTTTATTTGCAGCAAAAGCTGGTAAAAAAACTTTAGTCCTAGATAATGACAAAAGTATCACGAAAAAAGCATGGATTGAAAATCATTATGGGGTATCAGAAATTACTGGCCCAGATTTAGTTGAAACAGGAAAAAATCAAGTTAGAAAATTTGGTGCTGAAATTATTCAAGGAACTGTGCAAAACATAGTTCCAACAGAAAATTCATTCACTATTGAAACTGAAACGGCTACTTATGAAGCGAATCAAGTTATTTTAGCTACAGGCTTAAGTGTTGAATTAGCTGAAAAAATTGGCCTAAATACAAAGCCTGGTACAGAACCGCGCATTAAGACTATACTTGATGTTGATTCAACAGGTAAAACAAATATTGAGGGAGTATGGGCAGCGGGTACTGTTGCTGGCTCGAGCGTGCACACAATTATTACAGCAGGTGACGGAGCAAAAGTTGCGATTAATGTCATTAGCCAGTTAAATGGTAATCGTTACGTTGACCATGATATTTTGAAATCATAATGAATGGAAATATATTGCATTGCTTCGATTTGAAGTAATGCTTTTTTTATTGGATTTTATGGTTATTAGGAATCTAGTAGACAATTCCACTTTAATAAGGTGTATATGTAATATTTCATTTAAATATCAATATATTAGAAAGGGAAGTGAAATAGAGTTAGGAGGGGTCCTGATGTCAGATGCGTTTGTAGCGAGGTCCTTGGATGAGATACTGTTTTGGTCGAGGATCATGAAAGAGCATTCCCTTTTTCTTAAACTAGGGTTCAATTGTGATGATACAGAGTTAATCCAAGAGGCAGACCATTTTTATAATGTGTTCGATACGATTGGAAATAAAGCACAATCATTTTCAGTGCAAACGGATCCTCAGCAAATTAAACAGTTTAATAATGAGGTGCATCAGTCAGCTTCAATGATTTGGGCATATAAGAGAAAAATTCTTAATTTACTTCTTACTTGTAAAATAACTGGTAATAACTTTCCTTTATTAGTTGATCATACTAGTAGAGAAGCAGCATATTTTGCAAATCGCTTAACCGAATTGAATAATGGTCAACTTCAGCCGCTACCAGCTGCAATTATACAAGAGAATGTTTTCTTTTTAAGAATTATGGCAGACCATGCAAAATTTATCGGACATCTTTTAGATCCATCAGAAAGAAAATTAGTCGATCAAGCTAGAGAATTTAGCCATGATTTTGACCAACTTTTATACCAGGCTGTGGACTTAGAATCAATGAGACCGCAATCGGAAACCGTTCCGATACTTGACCAATTCCTTAATGAAAACCGTGTTTCAGTTAAATCGCTTAGAGAGTTTAAGAAAACAGCTCGCGATTTAATTGAAGCTTGCCGAATTAAAAGTATTATTCATCCACTACTTGCAGATCATGTATTTAGAGAAGCAGATCGGTTTATGCATATAATTGATATGTTCGAGGCGCAGTTAACAGGAAATACCAACAGAAATGTCGTTCTGGACGACCATTAAATAAAGAAAAAAAGGGCTATCTCTAAAGTTGATGAACTTTTGAGATAGCCTCTTTTAATATAGAAAAAATTATTTTCTTTCGCTAAAACTATTTAATAAATCTTCAATTAAGATTCCATTTATTTTCATCCCTGTCAGTTTACAATTACTAATTTCGATATTACTCAAATCACAGTCAGTAAACTGGCTATTTGTTAGATTGCATTTTTCAAATTTAATAGAATTTGATTGACTATCATGATTAAGATCTTCAGGAACAACAATATTACGAAAGCTTGTGCCAGCTAAATGAACATGATCAATGACTAAATCTCTTAAATTACCATTTTGTATTTTCGAATTAGATAAATTGACATCTGATATTTGGGTACCAAATAAATTCACATCATTCAATTCTAAATTTCTCATATTGGCATTTGTAAATTTTGAATTAGCCAAGCTTACATTATTGAAATCTAAGTGCTCAGCTTTTACCTCTTTAAACGTCGAAAATGACATATCTGTTTTTTGTAATTCAAATAATGCAGTCTTCCAGTTAGACATGAATTCTCCTCCTAAAACATTGATTATTGAATATATTTAACTTTCATTTTAAAATCCCTTCACACATAATAATGATTGTTTCGACAAAAAACTTAGTAAATGAATCAACTTTTAATCTGCATCAAATATGATATAGATAGAAACTGATCATTCCTTATAAATAGTTTGACTTTTCAATATCTTTTATATAAAATCTTTTTAACATCTAAATATAGGCAATGAAGAGGAAAAGTAAAATGAAGTTATTTTTTACAGAGAGCTTTGGTAGCTGAAAAGAAGCATGAATACTCATTTGAAAAATGGCCTCGGAGCTTCGTACTGAACGTAAACTAATTACTAGTAGGCTACGACAAGAGTTGGCACTTGTTATCAAAGTCACAGTATCAGCAACTATGCTCGTACTTGTAAAGACAATCGTATGCAAATACGTTGTGAACTAAGGTGGTACCACGTGGATTTTAAACCTCGTCCTTATCTGTTAAAGATAGGGGCGAGGTTTTTTGTATTTTATAAACATTAGGAGGAATTATATATGGATATTTTTATTGGTGGAGCTTGGCCTTATGCAAATGGTTCCTTGCATTTAGGTCATATCGCTGCTTTATTACCAGGTGATATTTTAGCTCGATATTATCGATTAAAAAAGGCGAATGTGTTGTATGTTTCAGGAAGTGACTGTAATGGAACACCAATTGCAATTAAAGCAAAACAAGAAAATGTGACTTATAAAGAAATTGCAGATCGTTACCATAATGAATTCGAAAATAATTTTAGAACATTGGGATTTACCTATGATTGTTATACAAGAACGGACGCAGAACATCATCATACAACCGTTCAAGACATTTTTCTAAATTTATTGCAAAGTGGATTAATTTATAAAAAGGAGATTGAACAATGCTATTGTGAAGAATATCAACAGTTTCTCCCAGACCGATATGTAGAAGGAACTTGTCCAAATTGTGGTCAGCATGCTCGTGGAGATCAGTGTGATTTTTGCTCTGCGATTTTAGATCCTTTAGATTTATTAAATAAAACATGCAAATTATGTGGCAATCCTCCATCTGTTAAAACGACTGAGCACTTTTATTTTTCATTAAGCAAATTACAAGATGAACTAAAGGAATATTATAATTTTTCTAAAGAAAACGGAAACTGGCGCTCAAATGCGATCCAATTAACTGAGCGATATTTAAACGAAGGACTCCATGACCGAGCCGTTTCGAGAGATTTACCAAACGGGGTAAGCGTACCAGTTAAAGGATATGAACAGAAGAAAATTTATGTGTGGATCGAAGCAGTGTCTGGATATTATTCAGCAAGTAAACAATGGGCAAGTATAACCAATAAAGTTGATGCAAACTTTTGGAATAAAGAAACAAGATCTTATTATATTCACGGAAAAGACAACATTCCATTCCATACAATCATTTGGCCATCAATTTTAATTGGTCTTAAGAAAGAGGCGCTTCCAACCCATATCGTTTCTAATGAATATCTAACACTTGAGAAGAAAAAATTATCTACTAGTAAAAACTGGGCAGTGTGGGTCCCAGATATAATCCAAAAATATCACCCAGATTCAATCCGGTATTTTTTAACAATGAATGCACCGGAAAATCGTGACACTGATTTTTCTTGGAGGGAATTCATATACAGTCATAATAGTGAATTGCTTGGAGCATATGGTAATTTTATAAACCGCACATTAAAGTTTATTGAAAAATACTATAATGGAGAAGTCCCAGAGGGAGAAATAGACAAAACAATTCGTTTAGGGATTACAAGACTATACAAGATTGTAGGCTCACATATTGAAGCGACTAATTTCAAAAAAGCACTAGAAGAAATTTTTGAGTTTATCCGATCTGCAAACAAATACTTTGATGAAACTCAGCCTTGGAAGCAAGTCAAAGAGAGTCCTGTAGAGTGTCATAATACAATGGCGAGTTGTATATATACAATTACCAATTTAGCGCAAATTTTGCATCCATTCCTACCGTTTTCAAGTAATGAAATAAAAGAAATGCTTAATATACCAAGCTTTGAATGGAATGAAATATCTTCTAATTTAGTAAAACTTAACGATGTGAAACCTCTTTTTGAAAGAATTGATATTAGCAGAATAGATGAGGAACTAGAGAGACTTATAAATGAATCTACTATATGAAGGAAAAGAAGAGCAGTAATGCTCTTCTTCCAGATTAATCATTTAAAGTTTTTAATAAAGAACACTTATAAATTCAAAAGCAGTAAAAATAAATGATCCAAAAATAATTGTTGCACCTGTTGACGTAAAATATTCATCAGGGTCGACGATAATAGATGTTTTATACCAACCGTCAACATCAGGTGTCACTTCACCAGTTGTGCGTGGGGCGAATTTAATATAAAGCATAATTAATAGAGAGAAAAGTCCAACAAATGGTGCTGTTGATGAGAAAGACATCTCAAAATAAAGTGCAATGATAAAAGAGACAACATAAAAAACCAAAATCGATAAACTTAACTTTAAAAATTGCTTTAACCAGTATTTTCGTCTATTAAGTGGTTGATCGCGTAATACTTCTTTCATTTTTTGAGCATCTTTGTATTTAAAATACAATCCTACAGGCCATGCAATTAAGAAGCAGATTAGCGTAAACAAAATACATGCTAGAAACTTTATACCGAAAGCTGTAATGAATAATGACATATATTCCTCCAATAGTTGTAAGTCTAATTACATTTTATCAAAATATTAACATTAAAAATATTGGGAAAATTTATAATCATAGATTTACAACTTTTTAATTTATTTTATTTGCAGTTGAACTAAACGAAGGTCATACATGCAACTAATATTTCTTTAAAAGGACTTTCTATTTTTCGATTGATGTCAGAAAATATATAATTAATGAATAATAGTAACTAATTGAGGTGGAAAAATGAAAAACATTACTGTATATCACTATGATGCCTTTAGTAAAATACCTAATAAAGGAAATCCAGCTGGGGTTGTTTTAGATGGAGATTTTTTGGCGGAGAGCGAAATGCAAGATATTGCAAAACAAGTAGGGTTTAATGAAACTTCTTTTCTCTTAAAATCGAATGTTGCTGATTTTAAAATTCGTTATTTTACGCCGGGCCATGAAATGGATTTATGTGGGCACGGAACAATGGCTGTAATATATGCCCTAGTTACAAAAGGAATAATTGAATTTAAAAATGCATTAACAATTGAAACAAGAGCTGGAATTTTACCAATTACGATTTGTCAGTCTAATAGTGAATTTTCTATTACGATGCAACAAAAAGCTCCAGAGTTTGAAGAATTTAATGGATCTTTAGATGAGTTAGCATCTTCAATCGGTATTAGTGTAGAGGAAATTGATTTAAGTTTACCAGTTTTATATGGAAGCACTGGTGCTTGGAACCTACTTTTACCAATTAAAAAATTGTCTTCGTTTGATAAAATGAAGCCTAATAATCGATTATTTCCTAGTATATTAAGTGAAATTCCGAAAGCGTCTGTACATCCTTTTTGTTTAGAAACATATGATTCAAATGCAGATTTCCATGCTCGTCATTTTTCTTCGGGATTTTCAGGAACAATGGAAGATCCAGTTACAGGAACTGCCTCTGGCATTATGGGAGCTTATTATGCTAAGTATATTAATAAAGGTGTAAATGATGAAATTGAATTAGTCGTTGAACAAGGTACAGAAATCGAGAAAGACGGACGTGTAAAAGTAAAAGTAAAAAAGGTTAATTCGAATTATGAAGTAGAAATTACTGGAGATGCTGTTTACGTGAAAGAGATGCAATTTCAAATATAACCTAGAAAAGGAGAATAGAATGTTATTAAATGATGAACTTTATGGGCAATTCAAAATAGATCAAGTACTTGTGGAATTAATAAATACTAAGCCTATTCAACGATTAAAGAATATACATCAAGCTGGCGCTACTTATTTATTGGATAATCGCTTTAATGGTACTAGGTACGATCATTCAATCGGGGTGATGCTGCTAATAAAAAGACTAGGAGGTTCTGTAGAGGAACAAATAGCTGGTTTATTACATGACGTATCCCATACGGCATTTTCTCATGTTATTGATTTTGTTTTCGATATAAATGAAGAAAATTATCATGAAACAATTTTTGAAAAAGTCATTTTAAACTCTGAGATCCCTGTAATACTCCAAAAGCATGCTATTGATATTCAAGTGATTTTTGACATAGACAGATGGGAATTACTTGAAAAAGAGCTACCAAAGCTATGTGCAGATCGAATAGATTACACACTAAGAGATATGTATCATTATTTCGGAACACCTAAAAATGAAATAGAAGCATTTTTAAATTCTTTAATTATTGTAAATGGAGAAATCTGTGTAAACTCGATTGAAATGGCAGAGTGGTTTACAGAAATTTACTATAAGCTCGCTATCGATTATTTTTTAGGTCCAATCAGTATCTATTCTTACGATTCACTTGCAAAGATTATAAAGCTTGCTTTAAATAAAGCGATTATTAGTTTGGATGACTTATTATTAGACGATATGCAGTTTATAAAGTTAATTCAAGAAAGCAATGATCGTGAAATTTTAGCGTTAATCGATCGTTTAAATGCAAAAGTTGAGCTTGAAGAGAATGAACAAGATTATGACGTACATAGAAAAGGGAAAAAAAGGATAATTGATCTTACTGTTTCGCTAGACGGGAAAACTGTCCAACAATCCTCTCTTTTATCTACTAAAATTGCAAAAATGAATACAAAAGCGATTGAAAAATCGGCAAAGGGTACTTTCGTAAAAGTTAAACCGATAAAGTAACTAATTGATAAATTAGGGGGAATTCTATTGAAATCTGAGCTACATCTTATGGAAATGCATAGTAAAGTATTATTTAAACACAATGAAAAAGGTAAAATAACACATATTAATGAACCACCATATGACATAGCACCAAGATTTTATATAGGAAGTACAAGGGAAGGAAATGTGATCAAGTATTTAGATTGTCTAAACGAAGAGGACCTAAGTATATTGGAGAAGGTCTTAAATGAAAATTCAAGTGTACCTTTCGTAAATATCCTACAAATTTTAAGTAAAAACAATCAGATAGACGATCTATGGATTGGGCCTGCATATGTATTTGAACAAGTTAGTGAAGTATCACCAAGGGCAGTAAAGATTAACAATTCAAATAAACAATGTTTACTTCCAAACTTTCCTTATACATATGATGAGTTAGAATTAAAGGAACCTTGTTACGCCATTATTGAGAATAATATTGCCGTTTCAATTTGCTGCAGTGCAAGGCAAACTGACGAAGCTTCCGAGGCAAGTGTATATACACTTGAAGATTTTCGTGGAAAAGAATATGGGGTAATCGTTTCAAAAGCATGGGCTGCGGACATACAAAGTCAGGGACGAATAGCATTATATAGTACATCGTGGGATAATTACGCATCACAAGCAGTCGCAAGAAAATTAAAATTAGTTCACTATGGAACGGATATTCATTTTAGTTAAATAGTTTATAAGTTTTGAAGCATTACTTTTAAAAATGAAGTAGTGCTTTTTGGTGTATTATTATTCGAATGCTTATATAATTAATAAATCACATGTAAACAATACGTATTAAATTTATTTGAAAGAAGGATAAGAATGGATCAATATTCGGTTAAACAGGCAAGTTTTTTAATATTAGTAACTTTAGCTGGAATTATTAGTTCCGTTGTATTACATATTTCCCTAGTATTTGGAATATTACCTGGGCTAATTTATTTACTCGTTTTAAGTTTAAAAAGGGGATATAAAGTTAGACGTATAATGAGGTTAAGCTATCAAGGAGTCGGTAAAGTTAAAATAGTACTTTTTATTTTATTCTTAATTAGTTTTTTGCTTCCTTCTTGGTATTTATCAGGTACGATTACTTCAATGGTTTCTATTACATTGCAAGCAATTAATCCACATCATTTTTTTGTGTTTTGTTTTCTAACGACGATGATTTTTTCAATGATTTTAGGATCATCGATTGGAACATTAAGTGCTTTAGGCGTGCCACTTATTAGTAGTGCGGTATTACTACATATACCAGTTGAGATTTCAGCAGGGGCGGTTATTTCAGGGGCATTTGTAGGTGATCGAACTTCACCATTTTCAAGTGCACATCAACTTTTAGCAAATATTCTTGAAACGACTGTAAAAAAACAAGGTAAAGCTATGCTCTTTACATCAATTACTGCCGTGATTGTAACAATCTTATTTTTTAGCATAATGGATTTACAATTTGCTAAAGGCATTACAGAAGCTCATCATGCAATCGTGAGCAATAAGAATGTATCGTTCATACAATTTATACCACCAATATTATTAGTTGTACTCGTTTTATTTAGAATTAATATTATTTATTCTTACGTGATTAGTATTTTATCAGGTAGTTTAATAGCATTATTTAATGGAATTTCGTTTAGTAAAATTGTAAATTCTTTTTGGCAAGGGATCGAAGGGCTTGGTGGAGGACTAAGTCATATGTATAGTTTATTACTATTTATTGCTATAGCAGGAGTTTATAATGCTTTATTGGAGGAACTCAATATTATTCAGCCGATGCTAGATAAATGGCTTCAAACCTCAACTTCAATGATATCTGATTCACTGAAAACGATTGGCGCAACAGCCGTCATATGTGTCATTGCAGGAAACCAAACGATGCCAATTATTTTAACGGGTCGATCTTTTTTAGGCCACTGGTCAAATAAATATAATAAAGAAGAATTGGCACGGCTAATGGCAGACACGACTCTATTATTTCCAGCGATGATTCCTTGGAATGTTCTTGCGATCATGAGCGGTACTGTCATTAATATGAAATTACATCAGTATTTACCATATGCAATCTTTTTATGGCTATTACCATGTCTAACGATCTTCACCAATTTATTTAAAAAAGTTAAGACATATGAAACTAAGTATGAGGCTAGTTCTTGATAAAAGGTTAAAAATGAGGATGTCCCAATTTTGGGCATCCTCATTTTTATATTTATAGGTGTAATTGAAAGAAGAAACGTTTATAAAAATGTTGGAGTGCAATTAAGCAGTCAGCAACTGCAAATAATGACCGAACTGCAAATAAAATTAGTAAAACTGCAATTAAATTACCTAGAATACGAAATTAGATGGGATAATCCCTATACCGGTTAGGGGATTTATCCGTAATAATTATTCAAAAATAGCTACACAAATATGGGAATTTAATAAGTTTCCTCTATTTCTTTCTATACCGACTAAAAAAGTGAAGCTAACTACTAAATCTCTATAAATGGTGATCGTAAACTCAACATGAATTGAAATATACCCCTAATTTAAATTGATGACACTTATCCATACATCTAAAATCACTTCTTGATCTGAAAAAAGCCGCCTATTTGTCAGTTATGCTGACTAGTAGGACGGCCTTTTTTTATATTACATTCGTCGCATTTAATTCCTTTAATTGTCTAACAGTAATGCTATATTTTGTACGAATAGCTTCTAATTCCATAATCGCGACATCAATGTATTCGGTTTCGGCATAAATAAAATTGGTTTCTTTCAGTTCTAATAGTCTTTGTAAGCTTCGTAATTCATTATGTAAAAGTTGGGAAGGTGTTTCATCAATTAATTTTTTTTTCGTAAAACGTTGAAAGAATGACTTCAATTTCACATTATTTTTTTTAGTTGTTTTTTGTTCTTGAATCATTATTAATTTTGACATTCAGTTATCCTCCCTAAATATAGAAAATATCTATTATTTGAAGACATAGAGCTTGTCCAACTTAATAAAATTTAAAGAAACATCACATTAGCTTGTTCTAAATCATATTACTGTTTTGGTAAAAATATTCTTAAATTTTTTTGTTTTTTTCAATGAAATGATGTAAAAGAAAATTACTTGGTTTAAAAGTGTGAGGATTTAGAAAAGCTTTAAGTGTATTTAAAGTTTCACGTTTTGCGTCATTCTGATACACTTATGACACATAAAGATTTACTTTATGTAAAATGAATTTGAAATAAGAGAGGTAAAGATATTATGGAAAAAGTTGAAGTTGGTCAAATTCTAACACTTAGTTATGAAGAAGGAGACGAGCAAGATTACGAAGTATTAGGTTCAATTACGATTGAGGAATCAGAATACATAGCTGTAGGATTATTAGATGATGTTGAACAAGAAAGTGAAGAGGCAATGGACGTTTACTTTTTAAGAGTGGCAGAAGACGGAGAGTTTTATGACATTGAAACAGAAGAAGAGTTTGAAAAAGTTTCTGCTGCTTTTGATGAAGTTTTAAGATAATAAGGGCATGATTAGGGGGCAATTACTTAATTACACATGGATGTGAATTTTGTATAGCTTTTCGTTTAGAATAATAAGCTAAAATTCCTAAACCCTATAAAAAAGAACACTTGTAGAATCATACTAAGTGTTCTTTTTTGTATGTTTATGTAGTAATTTGTAGGATTTATTAAAATTTTGGAGTACAAACTATCAATTTTTCGGTATACTAGGCTATAGCAATTATTTTAGGAGGAAGTTATGAGATTTTCATTTAGAAATTACGCTTTCCCTTTGATTTTACTAAGTTGTATCATCATTGGTTCAGTCATCGGTTATAAAGTTCCAAGCGCAGGAGTTGCCCTTAAACCAATAGGCGATTTCTTTTTAAACTTACTATTCGTAGTCGTTGTACCGCTTGTATTTTTCTCAGTTGCATCAAGTTTTGCAAATGGTGGAGGAGAAAGATTCGGTAAGATTATTCGTAATATGTCAGGGGTATTTTTATTTACTGGTATTGTTGCTGCGATCATAATGCTTGTTGTACTGAAAATTTATCCACCTGCACATGGTGTTCATATTCCATTAGTTAAGCCAGATGCAGCTGATAAAGTATCAGTAGCAGAGCAAATTGTAAATACATTTACAGTTAATGATTTCTCTGGTTTATTTTCAAGAAGTAATATGTTAGCAATTATTGTTTTTGCTGTATTAGTTGGACTAGCTACAAATAAAGCTGGCGATAAAGCTGATATTGTAAAGAAATTATTATCAAGCGGTAATACAGTGATCATGAATATGGTTAACTACATTATGTATCTTGCACCTTTAGGACTTGGGGCATATTTTGCATATCTTGTTCCAACATATGGCGAGCAATTACTAGGTTCATATAAGAGAGTGTTTATTTTATATTATGTAACTGCTATTCTATTCTTTTTTATTTTTTATAGTATTGTTGCTTATATGGCCGGTGGTAGTAAGGGATTTAAAATTTATTGGAAAAATGTATGGCCATCAACATTTACGTCGCTAGGAACTTGTAGTAGTGCAGCAACGATTCCAACAAATTTTGAAAATGCTGAAAAAATGGGTGTATCTAAAAATGTAAGTGAAGCTGTCATTCCTATAGCTAGTGCACTTCACAAAGATGGCTCAGTTATGGGTGGCGTAGTAAAAATTGCCTTTGCCTTTGGCGTATTTGGCATGAATTTTTCAGGCTTAAATATTTATCTTGTAACGATCGGTATTGCATTATTAGTTGGTATGGTAATGGGAGCAATCCCGAATGGTGGAATGATTGGAGAAATGTTAATTCTTTCATTATTTGGATTGCCAATCGAATCTTTACCAATTCTTGCCGCAATTAGTGCGCTAATTGATCCACCTGCAACTATGTTAAATGCAACAGGCGATTTATCTGTTAGTATGTTAATTGAGAGATTGACTAACGGCAAAAAAGCCGCATAATGTTTCAATGAAAAGATAGTAAGGTTAATGTCCTTATTATCTTTTTTTTCTTTTTATCAGATTAGAAAAACAGCGGGCGTACCTTTATTACAAAGGATGTAATGGAAATAAAAGGTACAACTTATTTTTGGCAACTCACTGAATATAGGGAGTTGCTTTTTTTCGTTTCACATAACAAAATTCCTATTTTGGATAAGATAAAAATTAGTGCAAGTGACCTTTTAAAGCAGTTTGCTTTTCCAATAGCATCTATTCAGCTTTTACCAAAGTTTGGTAAAAATAGTCTTAACAAGATTCAAGATAATATAAAGCGCTTGCATTTTTATTTCAAAAAAAATATAATACTTGTATACAAGTACACTAGTATGGAATGAGGGTAAAAAATGAAAGATTTAGAGCAAAGTTTATATCCTACAAAATGGCTATCAAAAGCTTCAGCTGGTGATCGTGTAACGTATGAATTAAGAATGCAGATAATTTCTGGACTGATTGAAAGCGGTACCAAGTTATCGGAAAATAAATTGGCTGCTGATTTTAATGTGAGCCGTTCTCCAATTAGAGAAGCTTTAAAAACACTAGCAACAGAAAACTTGATTCGATTAGAGAGAATGGGTGCAGTTGTTGTTGGATTAACTGAAAAAGAAATAGAAGAAATTTATGATGTCCGTTTACTTATTGAAACATTTGTATTTGAACGGTTAGTAAAAATAGATACGAAAGAATTGGTTAAGGAACTGAGGAAAATTCTTGAAATGATGAAAATCGCCATTAAATTTCAAGATGCTGATGAGTTTTCACTTCAAGATGTAATATTCCATGAAACAATCATTCGAGCAATTAATCATTCATATATCATGATGATTTGGAATAATGCAAAACCGGTAATGGAAGCGTTTATTCTATTATCGATGAGAGTACGTTTCAAGGAACAGTACGAAGACTTTCCACGAATCGTTGAAAATCATCAGCTATATATCGATGCGATTGATACAAAGAATAGAGAGCTTATGATTCAATCCTTACATCAAAACTTTGATGATGTTCAAGGAAAAGTAGAGGATTTATGGAAATCTCAAGAAATGCTTTCAAAAGGAGTACAAGAATAATGACAAGCTATATGTTAGGTTTAGATATTGGTACCACAAGCACAAAAGCCGTTTTATTTAGTGAAACTGGCGAAGTTATACAGCAAGAGAATATAGGATACCCACTCTACACACCTGATATTTCAACAGCAGAACAAGACCCGGAAGAAATTTTTGCGGCTGTGGTGCAGGGGATTACAAGAATAGTGAAGCAACAGCCTCAAAAAGAGATTTTATTTATTTCTTTTAGTAGTGCAATGCATAGCTTAATTGCTATGGATGAAAATGATCAACCATTAACGGCTTGTATTACATGGGCTGATAATCGAAGTGAGTCTTGGACACGGAAAATTAATGAAGAATTAAATGGTTTAGAAGTTTATAAACGAACAGGTACTCCAATTCACCCGATGTCCCCTTTAAGCAAGATTACGTGGATTGTAAATGATCGACCAGAGATCGCTAACAAAGCGAAAAAATATATTGGGATTAAAGAATATATATTTAAAAAATTCTTTGACCAATATGTTGTAGATCATTCTCTTGCCTCAGCTATGGGAATGATGAATCTTAAAACGCTGGATTGGGATAATGAAGCGTTACAAATCGCAGGAATCACACCTGACCAATTATCTAGACTAGTACCTACTACAGAGATCTTTACAAACTGTAATCCTAATCTAGCTAAACAAATGGGGATTGATCCACAAACTCCATTTGTCATTGGGGCAAGTGATGGAGTTCTTTCGAATCTTGGTGTGAATGCGATTCGAAAAGGAGAAATTGCAGTCACAATTGGGACAAGTGGGGCGATTCGAACGATTATTGATCGTCCACAAACTGATGAAAAAGGTCGAATATTTTGCTACGCATTAACGGAAAAACATTGGGTAATTGGTGGACCAGTTAACAATGGTGGAATGGTTTTACGCTGGATTCGTGATGAGTTTGCGGCTTCAGAGGTTGAAACAGCGAAAAGACTAGGCATTGATCCATATGAAGTATTAACAAAGATTGCTGAAGGTGTAAGGCCAGGAGCAGATGGTTTGTTATTTCATCCATACTTAGCGGGTGAACGTGCACCATTATGGAATCCTGACGTTCGAGGCTCATTTTTCGGATTAACGATGGCACATAAGAAGGAACACATGATTCGAGCGGCACTTGAAGGTGTTATATACAATTTATACACAGTATTTTTAGCTTTAATTGAATGTATGGATGGACCAGTGTCACGAATCCAAGCAACTGGTGGATTCGCAAGGTCCAATGAATGGCGTCAAATGATGTCCGATATTTTTGACTTAGAAGTACTTGTACCAGAAAGCTATGAAAGTTCATGTCTAGGAGCTTGTATTTTAGGTCTATATGCAACTGGCAAAATCGAATCATTTGAAATCGTTTCTGAGATGGTTGGTAATACCCACAGACACACACCTAATGAAGATGCAGTAAAAGAATATAGAGAGTTATTGCCAATTTTCATTAGCTTATCGAGAGTATTAGAAAAAGATTATAGCAAAATTGCTAATTATCAAAGAGGATTAATTAATAAAAAAAATTAGACTAATTGGGGGAATAACAATGCCACTAGTTATAGTAGGGATAGGAATTGTAGCATTACTGATCTTAATCATGGGTTTAAGATTAAATACATTTGTTTCATTAATCATTGTTTCATTTGGCGTAGCTCTAGCCCTTGGGATGAAGTTAGATGATGTTGTTACGACAATTGAAACTGGATTAGGTGGAACACTTGGACATTTAGCATTAATCTTCGGACTAGGAGCGATGCTTGGTAAGTTGATTGCAGATTCTGGGGGAGCCCAACGTATTGCAATGACTCTTGTAGATAAATTTGGAGAAAAAAATATTCAGTGGGCAGTAGTTGCTGCTTCATTCATAATTGGTATCGCTTTATTTTTCGAAGTAGGGTTAGTACTATTAATTCCGATCGTATTTGCAATTTCAAAACAATTAAAAGTTTCTATATTGTATCTTGGAATACCGATGGCTGCAGCTCTATCAGTTACGCACGGTTTTTTACCGCCACACCCGGGTCCGACTGTAATTGCTGGCGAATATAAAGCAAATATTGGTGAAGTATTACTTTACGGAATAATCATTTCCATTCCAACTGTTTTTATCGCTGGTCCTTTATTCACAAAGATTGCTAAAAAATTGGTTCCAGCATCATTTGAGAAAACTGGGAATATTGCTTCTTTAGGTGAACAAAAAGTCTTTAAACTTGAAGAAACTCCAGGATTTGGAATTAGTGTATTTACTGCAATGCTTCCAGTAATTTTAATGTCAATTGCTACAATTATTACTTTACTTCAAAAAACAATTGGATTTGAAGATAATAAAGCACTAGCAATTATTCGCTTTATTGGTAATGCATCTCCTGCAATGGTGATTTCATTATTAGTGGCAATTTATACAATGGGATTAGCAAGGAAAATACCAATTAAAGAAGTGATGGATTCTTGTTCTACAGCAATTTCACATATTGGTATGATGCTTTTAATTATTGGAGGCGGCGGTGCCTTCAAACAAGTTCTAATTAGTGGTGGCGTAGGTGACTATGTAGCTGAATTATTCAAAGGAACATCTTTGTCACCAATTATCCTAGCTTGGCTTATTGCAGCAATTTTACGAATATCATTAGGATCGGCAACTGTTGCGGCATTAACTACTTCTGGATTAGTGATTCCAATGCTAGGTACAACTGATGTAAATCTTGCATTAGTTGTACTTGCTACAGGAGCAGGTAGCTTAATTGCATCACATGTTAACGATGCAGGTTTCTGGATGTTTAAAGAATATTTCGGATTAAGTATGAAAGAAACGTTCGCAACGTGGACATTATTAGAAACAATCATATCGGTCTGCGGATTAGGCTTTACTTTATTACTAAGCGTATTCGTCTAGTGTATGTTTCGATAAGTTAGAAGGAATTTGATTCAAGTAAAAATACAAAAAATCCACAAGGGAAGTAAATAACCTTGTGGATTTTCTGCATATTAAGAGGCTTTTAAGATTGCCACTAATTCTTATTTTAAATTTTCAGGGTTTAATCCTTGTAATTCATCGATTACGAATAGACCGTCTTTACGGATTAATACGTCGTCGAAATAGATTTCTCCTCCGCCGTATTCAGGACGTTGGATACAAACCATATCCCAGTGGATATTTGAGTTGTTGCCATTGTATGCTTCATCATAAGCTTGACCTGGCGTAAAGTGGAAGCTTCCATCGATTTTTTCATCGAATAAAATGTCTCCCATTGGGTGTAAGATGTAAGGGTTTACACCAATTGCGAATTCACCGATAAAGCGTGCACCTTCGTCTGTATCAAAGATTTTGTTGATACGCTCAGTATCATTAGCAGTTGCTTCAACAATTTTACCATCTTTGAATTTAAGTTGAACATTTTCAAATGTAAAACCATTTTGAGGAGATGGCGTGTTATAAGAAAGTGTACCATTTACTGAATCACGAACTGGTGCTGTAAATACTTCACCATCAGGAATATTCATTTCACCAGCACATTTAATGGCTGGGATATCTTTAATTGAGAATGTAAGGTCAGTTCCAGGACCTTTAAGTTGTACTTTATCAGTACGGTTCATTAAATCAACTAAAGCATCCATTGCTTTGTCCATTTTACCGTAATCTAAATTACATACGTTGAAATAGAAATCTTCAAATGCTTCAGTACTCATTTTTGCTGATTGAGCCATTGAATCAGTTGGGAAACGTAATACTACCCATTTCGTTTTTGGAACTCGAATTTCTCTATGTACTTTTTGACCTACAGTTTTACCATGGATTTTAGTTTTTTCACTAGGCACATCAGAAAGTTCGTTAATATTAACACCTGAACGTAATCCGATATAAGCATCCATATCCTTCATTACATTTGCTTCGTATTCTGCTACTTTATTAAAGTGTTCTTCAGTAGCACCCATTAATAATGCGCGATCTACTTTATGATCTTTAATTGATACGAAAGGAAAGCCGCCAGCAGCATATGCTTCTTTAACTAAAGCTGTAACTAATTCAGTTTCAAGCTTAAAGTTTTCAATTAAGATTTTTTCTCCTGGTTGTAATTTTACTGAGTAATTGATTAAATTTTTAGCTAATTTTGAAATACGTGGATCTTTCATTGAAAATTCCCTCCAATAATTATAACTATATACCTATTGTAAACTATTTAGTCAGTTTTGTTTACTATAGTATTCTTTTTTTACAAAAGAATTTGAAAACTTGTTTAACGACTAGTTTAGTGTTTGGTAAAATTTGTAGTATAATACGAAATAAGTGATGAAATTTATGGAAGTCCATGATGGAAAGGGGTTTTTCGAATGAGTATAATTTCAGTTAGTGCATTAATTGCAGCGATTGCATTTGTGATCTTAGTTGTTTTTATTAGTCGTACTTTATTCCGACTTGAAAAAGTGTTTAGAGGAGTAGAATCAACTATTTCTGAGACACAAAAAGATTTACATAATGTATGTGTAGAAGCCGTTCAATTAGTACATACTTCAAATCATTTAGCAAATGAAGCGAAAATTTTTGTGAATAATTCTAATGAACTTACGAAAGATATGCGTGAACGTGCAAAATCCCTTGATGTATTAGCTAAGTCAGTTGAAGAAGTTGGAGTTACAATTTCAGAAATGAACGAAAGAGTACGAGATACTGCTAATAATGTATCAAATACTGTAAAAGTTAGTACAGAAAAAATGTCCCAAGTTATGAACTGGGGAACAACAGCATTGGATTTATGGGAAAAGTATAAAACGAAGCGTGAGGGAAAAAAGAAAAATGGTAAATCGAATATCAACGATTCAACAATTTGATGAGCTAGTGAACAACGAAGAAAAATTTGTGTTTTTAAAGCATAGTACAACTTGCCCGATTAGTCATGCAGCTTATACTGAATTTTTAGCATTTGCTTCAGCGTATGAAAGTGTACCGCTATACTATTTACAAGTTCAAGATGACAGAGAGCTATCAAATTATATAGCTGAGAAGACTGCTTTAAAACATGAGTCACCTCAATTATTTATTTTTGAAAATGGAAATGTAGTTTACAATACATCTCATTTTTCGATTAAGAAGGATGAAATTGAAAAAGCATTATTAAAAAAATAACAAAAAACTGCACCTTAAATTTTAATTTAAGGTGCAGTTTTTATTTATAAATAGAACTAGAGATTATAAATCTTTCTTACTATGTAGTATAGACAAATTCTCAAGTACTTTTACCGATTGGATAACTTGAAATTACTCTACATCAAAACCAGCAGCTTTCCACGCTGCAGTTCCGCCATCGATATAAGCTACATCAGTGAAACCCATTTTTTTAAGTAAATATGCCCCTAATGCTGCTTGACCTCCTGCACCACATGTTACAAGAACTGGGCGATTTCGATCTGCTAATTTAGGTTCGCGTAAGTGTTCTGGTAACTCTAGGTCTGCACGGATTGGTAACATACCAAGTGAGATATTCATGCTACTTGGAATTAAACCACATGCACCTGCATCGGTAGCATCTTGTACATCAATGACAAATGTCTCTGGATTCGAATTAATTTTTTCACGAGCATCAGCTGAACTAATTCCTTGTACATTCTCACGTGCTTCTGTAACCATTTGTTTAAAAGTAATTGCCATTTTTATTCCTCCAGTATAATAAATTGGATATTCCTAAAATTGGAAATCTCAACTATACAATACAATGAAAAGGATGTGTAATTCAAATTGGGGGAGCGGATTATACGAATTCCAAAGATGAGATTGAAAAGAGAAAGGTAATTCAAAACAAGGGAAATTAAGTTATTTGCAGAAATAGTTATAGTTAAATTATTTTTACATATTTAATTAGAAAGTTGAAAGAAGGAATATTGATGCCAGAAACATATAAATTTAAAACATCTAATCAGCTTTTGCATGCTTCTTATAGTAACGAGTATGAGGCTATACAAATCATTCGTTCTGGTGATTCAATCGAGTTTGACACTATTGATATCGGATGGGGTTTTACGAATCAAAATGGTGAAAGAGTAAGATTCGAGTCAAGGGAGAATGAGAAAGACTGGGGTCACCCTATGATTGGGCCTTTTTATGTAGAAGGTGCAAAGCCAGGGATGACACTTGAAATTAGAATAAATGAATTAAAAGCTGATTGGTACGGATGGAATTGTGCTGGTGGAAAAGGAAATTGGCAAAACGATGCATTAGGTATCTCTGGAGATCCCGAAGTAACACTTAATTGGTTAATTAATAATGAAAACAATATAGCAAAGACAAAAATTAAAGACCTAGAAGTTTCAGTGCCTTTAGTTCCATTTTTAGGTGTTCTTGGCACTGCACCTTCTGAAACTGGAGTTCATTCAACAATTCCACCGAGGTATTGTGGTGGAAATATTGACTGCAAGGAGTTGGTAGAAGGAAGTATACTTTACTTACCAATCGCTGTAGAAGGTGCACTTTTTTCCGCAGGTGATGGTCACGCTGCACAGGGTGATGGAGAAGTATCAGGTCAGGCGATCGAAGCACCTTTTGAAAAAGTAAATCTTACCCTTACAGTTAGAGAAGATTTGGACATTACGATGCCACGCGCTAATACTCCAGCAGGGTGGATTACATTTGGATTTGATGAAGATTTAAATAAAGCAACCGTAACAGCATTAAATGGGATGGTCGCGTTAATTCAAGAGCTTTATGGAATCGAAAAAACCGAGGCAGTTGCATTAGCTAGCGTATGTGTTGATTTGAGAATTACTCAAATTGTTAACCATATGAAGGGTGTTCATGCCATATTACCTCATAATATTAAAATCAGTGAAATAAACAAAAATGAATAGTTAAATTGGAGGTAAGTAAAATGCCTTTTTGTACTATAAATAATATAGACATTAACTATGAAATTAAAGGAGAAGGTAAACCAATAGTAATGATTCATGGGTTTACACCAGACTTAAGGTTAATGCAAGGTTGTATGGAACCTATTTTTAAGAAAAGAAATGGTTATAAAAGGATTTACTTTGATCTTCCAGGCATGGGGAAAACAAAGGGCGGAGTAAACGTTAATACGACAGACGATATGCTGAACATTGTATTAGAGTTTATTGACACAATAATACCGGGTCAATCTTTTTTATTAGCCGGAGAATCTTACGGGGGTTATTTAGCACGAGGAATTATTGCAAATAGAGCAGAAAAAGTAGTAGGTGCTGCATTTATTTGTCCGGTGATTATTCCAGAATTTGAAAAAAGGTTGCTTCCTAGCCACGCAATCATAGTGGAAGACAAAAATTTTATAAAGCAATTAAATGAATATGAAGTAGAGGAATTTCGTTCAAACAATGTTGTTTTAGTTGAAAAAACTTGGGAGCGTTATAAAAACGAGATTGCAAGTGGGTGTTCAATTGCTGATCAGGAATTCTTATCTAAAATAAAGAATCATTACGGTTTTTCTTTTGAGATAGATAAGTTTAAGTTTAATGCTCCTAGTTTATTTTTATTAGGGCTACAAGATTCAGTTGTTGGATTTAAAGACGCATTGAGCGTACTAGAAAATTATCCTAGAGCAACATTTGCGATTTTAGATAAAGCTGGCCATAATCTTCAAATCGAACAAGAAAATTTATTTAACTCGTTGATCAATGAATGGCTAGATAGAGTGCTAAACATAGAAGGGGTTATTATTACAAAGGATTAATGTGAACATACTTTTAGGAAGAGTTACGTAAATAACTCTTCCTTTTTTATTTGGATTGCTAGTATTTTCAACTAAGATACAAAATATTCATTAAAAAAACATTTTACTAAAATAATGCTCATGTTTTGATTAGCTTTCAATAAAGTGTCATAATAACAAAAGAGATAATGGTATTTGCAAGGAGGATTTAAATTGACTAAAAATGATTTAGAACAATTAAGAAGTGAAATCGACGAGATTAATCATCAAATATTTGAGTTATTAAATAGAAGAGGCGAAATCGCTAAAAAAATTGGAGTTGCTAAAATAGATCAAGGCGTTAAGCGTTATGACCCAGTCAGAGAACGAAAAATGCTTGATCATATAGCAGAAATTAATGAAGGTCCTTTTAGTACCGCAACACTCCAACACATATTTAAAGAAATTTTTAAAAGTAGTTTGGAGCTTCAAGAAGAAGATGACAAAAAAGTACTACTTGTTTCAAGAAAAAGAAAATCTGAAAACACTATTGTAAATGTAAATGGTGTCAATATTGGTGATGGAAGCCCAATTATTATTGCAGGTCCATGCGCAGTTGAAAGCTATGAACAAGTTGATTCTGTTGCTAAAGTGTTAAAAGAGCAAGGAATAAAAATTATGCGCGGTGGAGCATTCAAACCGCGAACTTCACCTTATGATTTCCAAGGACTCGGAGAAGAGGGCTTGAAGATTTTAAAAGAGGTTGGCCAAAACCATGGTTTGGCAATTATTAGTGAAATAGTAAGCCCAGAGCATATTGAAATGGCATTAGATTATGTTGATATCATTCAAATCGGCGCAAGAAATATGCAGAACTTTGAACTATTAAAAGCAGCAGGTTCTGTAAATAAACCAATTTTATTAAAAAGAGGTTTATCAGCGACAATAGAAGAATTCATTTATGCGGCTGAATATATAATGTCAGAAGGCAATCAAGAAATAATTCTATGCGAACGTGGCATAAGAACTTATGAAAAAGCTACTAGAAATACATTAGATATAACAGCTGTTCCAATTTTAAAACAAGAAACTCATCTACCAGTATTAGTGGATGTAACTCATTCAACTGGAAGAAGAGACCTACTAATACCTGCAGCGAAAGCGGGACTAGCGATTGGTGCTGATGGTATTATGGCAGAGGTTCATCCTGATCCTGCTACTGCTTTAAGTGACTCTTCACAGCAAATGAATTTTGATCAATTTGACCAATTTATGTCTGAAGTTAATTCATTCATAAATCGATAATCATCATAAAAGCGCTGGCTGAACAAAATCAGTCGGCGCTTTTTGAATAATTTGTGAACGTTTGTTTTAAATTAGCAGTATATAGTGATAAACTACGAATAATTTACATTTTTTACTAATAGGTCTATTGAACGAATATTCGTTTCACTATAAGATAGAAAGAAGCACTATTTTTGTGGAATATTACGTTTTATGACTATTTTACTTAAATAAAAACAAACTACATAATAGATAGAATAAAATAGAGGAGTGATGAAAATGACGGTTACCATTTATGACGTGGCACGTGAGGCAAACGTTTCCATGGCTACAGTTTCACGAGTAGTTAATGGCAATCCAAATGTTAAGCCTACAACACGCAAAAAAGTAAATGAAGCGATCAGTCGTTTAGGATATAGACCAAATGCTGTAGCAAGAGGGCTAGCAAGTAAAAAAACAACAACAGTAGGAGTAATTATTCCGGATATTTCAAATACGTTTTATGCAGAACTTGCTCGAGGTATTGAAGATATCGCAACAATGTACAAATACAATATTATTTTAAGTAATTCAGATGAGAATATAGAAAAAGAAATTACATTAATCAATAATATGCTAGCAAAGCAAGTTGACGGAATTTTATTTATTGGTGGTACAATTACCGATATTCATAATGAAGAGTACGAAAAAGCTGGCGTTCCAATCGTATTAGCAACTACATTTGATGAAACGAATAAAATTCCATCAGTAAATATTGACTATGCACAAGGTGCTTTTGATGCAGTAGATTACTTAATTAAAAAAGGTCATCAAAAAGTAGCATTCGTAAACGGTCCAACAGAAACAAATATTATCGGACAAAGTAAGTTAGAAGGATACAAACGTGCCTTACAAGAAAATGGAATTGAATTCGATGAGGATTTAGTTACATATGGTGATAACTCATATGAATCTGGAAGTGAAGCATTTGAATCATTCCATGAACGTAACATAATTCCGAGTGCAATTTTCGTCGCATCTGATGAAATGGCAATTGGTGTAATCCACAGTGCTCAAGACCACGGTATTCTAGTACCAAATAACCTAGAGGTGATCGGTTTTGATAACACAAGACTTGCACTAATGGTTCGACCGAAACTATCATCTGTTGCACAACCAATGTATGATATTGGTGCAGTTGCAATGAGATTATTGACGAAGTACATGAATAAAGAGACGGTGGAAGACAATACAGTTATCCTTCCTCATCATCTTCAAATTCGCCAATCAACAAAGTAAAATATTGAAAAGCTTAGGATTAAATGGTCCTGGGCTTTTTTTGTTTTTATTTGGAGTTAAATAGATGGAAATATTGAATCAGTGGAAATGAAGGAGGGGCGTATCGTCGAATCAACGTAATGGTGCAAATAAAAGAAGTGTAACTGCAATTAAGAGTTGAAGCGCAAATAAAAATGAAGGATCGCAATTAAAATCTGGAAATCGCAAATAAAAATGAGGAATCGCAAATAAAATCAGG
>NZ_NUEU01000079.1:0-235 GCF_002556365.1 Bacillus sp. AFS002410 | reverse complement strand
CCCGGCTCGGGAGCTGGTCGGCCGGGCCAAAAATAGAGAATCCCAGAAATTGCAGGCGCCACCGCAAGCGATAACCCCGGCTAAGCCCGGTGATGTCTTCAACGATGGGAAGTCGCTTGTCGCTCATGATTTTCCAGTCTTTTCTGTAAAGAATCAGCCGGCATGCACTGGCTGAATACCCCCGGGAAGTCCGGTGTCACAATTAAACTGTAGTCCAATAATTGGTACACCAACT
>NZ_NUEU01000078.1:0-369 GCF_002556365.1 Bacillus sp. AFS002410 | reverse complement strand
TGGGTGTGGATTCGTCCACCACCGCTCCGTCGGAGTCCTTATATACGGCTGTGGAGGAGACGAATAGCATGCGGGCCGGTTCGACAGAATCGCGTTTCAAGGCGTCCAGAATATTTTGCAAGCCTTTTATATACGCTGTCCGGTATGCCTCCTCGGTGGAGGAATCGGCGTCTACAGCGACCACAACAATGTTCACATCGCCTGGGACGACTGGGACTTCACATGAGAGGTCCGCGCGCATGCCCCGAATCCCCGCGGGGAGCTTTTCCGGAGAACGGCGGAGACCGATCACCTCATGGCCCAGCGCTGCGAAACGCAGTCCGGCTTCGGTTCCAAGGTCGCCGCACCCGGCAATCAACACAGTCATGC
>NZ_NUEU01000077.1:0-281 GCF_002556365.1 Bacillus sp. AFS002410 | reverse complement strand
GCAACAACGATCACATCGGCGGCGAGGCGGTCGCGGTGGGTCTCGAGGAACCGGCGGAAGCTCGGGGAACCGGCCTCTTCCTCGCCCTCGAGGAAGAACGTGACGCCAAGGCCGAATTCCTCGACCTTGGCCAACACCGCGCGCAGAGCCGCAATGTGGACCATGATGCCGGCCTTGTCGTCCGCGGCGCCGCGGCCGAAGAGGCGTCCGTCAACCTCGGTGGCCTCGAAGGGCTTGGTGTTCCATAGTGCCTCGTCCCCCGGAGGCTGCACGTCGTGGTG
>NZ_NUEU01000076.1:0-285 GCF_002556365.1 Bacillus sp. AFS002410 | reverse complement strand
CGTCTCCTTGATGATCTTGGCACGCGGATCGTAGTTCTTGTAAACACGGTGTCCGAAGCCCATGAGGCGGACGCCGTCTTCCTTGTTCTTGACCTTTTCCATGAAGTCCGCGGGCTTCAGGCCCTCGGACTGGATCTGGCGCAGCATCTTCAGGACCGCCTCGTTAGCGCCGCCGTGGGCGGGGCCGGAGAGTGCGTTGATGCCCGCGGACACCGAGGCGAACATGTTCGCGTTCGATGAGCCGACGAGGCGCACGGTGGAGGTCGAACAGTTCTGCTCGTGGTC
>NZ_NUEU01000075.1:0-214 GCF_002556365.1 Bacillus sp. AFS002410 | reverse complement strand
CTCGCACTGGCGAACGAGGCCGGGCGCATCTATGCCGCTGCAAACGATCCCATGGCCGATGTCCGCTTGCTGGCGCATGAGGCGGCAGAGACGATCGACGACATCATGGCCGAGGTTCGCTCGGGTCCGTCGCGGAAAACCAGCGTCTCCATCGCCAACGCAGCAATGCGGGCTGTCACGTCTGCGGCCGAGGCGAAGCAGAACGGTACAGGAC
>NZ_NUEU01000074.1:0-253 GCF_002556365.1 Bacillus sp. AFS002410 | reverse complement strand
TGTTCGTGGTCAGGCAGGACGACAGCACAGCCAAGCTGCGCCTGCTCTATGTGGATGCCACCGCGCGCGGCATGGGCATCGGCGCCCGGCTGGTGGAAGAGTGCATCGCGTTTGCGGCGTCCGCCGGCTATACGCGGATGACGCTCTGGACCAACAGCGTACTGGCCGATGCCCGGCGCCTGTACCAACGCGCAGGCTTCCAGCTGGTACAGGAAGAGCCCCACCACAGTTTTGGCCACGATCTGCTCGGCCA
>NZ_NUEU01000018.1:0-5222 GCF_002556365.1 Bacillus sp. AFS002410 | reverse complement strand
ATAAACTATCTCCTCCTAAAACTATTAAATTTATCGGTTCCCCTAATACTCCCTTATAGTGTCATAGGTTCGCTTGTTATTCGGGATCTTTGTCCCAACCAGCCCAAAGCATGTTTCTATAAGTAGGGGGTGAACTGTTTAGTTGACGGGGTCTAAGCCCCACTAATGCTTCGTTCTGCCCCGACTACTTAATCATAAGACCATATCAAAAATGGTCAACCAGAAATTTAACTGGTTGACCTTATAATACGAACTGATGCGATAGTTCAATAAAATTTTCCTAGTAGGCAAACAGAATATACATTAGTTTTTAAATTGAATATATTATAGTGAACAATCTTTTTTGCCCAATGTCACCTTTTAAGAGAAACTCCTTCCCAAGAGTTTTCTCTTTTTTATTTTTACAGGTTATGCAACTAACGCATTGCGTTAGTTGAACAACATAGTCGACATTTTGTCGTTATTTTTTATTTGTAGTTAACGATTTCTTTAGAAGAAAAATCTACACAGCTGCTCTGTGGAAGAAGTCTGTAGAGTGCAAATAAAAAAGTTCCATTATCATTTAACTTCTTTTCCTATTCCCTCCACCATTGTCATTCCTATCCCTCTATTAAAGCAATATTGTGCTAGTAATCCGAAACTTTATCTAGAGCTAATTTGACCAGTAATTATTATAATTTACTAAAAATATCGAATATTTTGTAAGCGCTTTAAGAAATCAAAGTAAGTCGTTAGATGATTACTTACTATTTTTTACAAGGTGTTTTATCTGAAAAGTCAAAAAAGGAGAGGTTCTTTTGAAAGAAAAAAATTTATGTTGGATGATGCACTACTTAATAAATTTTATATTCGGATTACAGCACTTACTTTTGGCTCGAATTTTTCGAATGGCTAGGCATTAGGGATTATAGGAATGGCGCTTTCGCTACTTGGCCCGCAAATGAAATTAAATTCAATTTGGGAAGGATTAATCGGTAGTTCCGCATTAATCGGTCTATTTTTTGGTAGTCTGTTTCTTGGAGGATTATCAGATCGGATTGGTAGACAGAAAATATATTTAGTAAACTTTGTAATTATTACAATCGCGTCAGCTTTACAGTTTTTTGTCCATGATCCGTACACTCTTTTTGCATTAAGGATCTTAATTGGTGTTGCACTTGGAGGAGATTATGCCGTTGGATCTACTTTACTAGTTGAGTTTGCACCTAGAAAGTACAGAGGTATGTTATTATCTTCATTAAACGTTTTATGGACTGTTGGATATGTAGCTTCAAATCTAGTTGGTTATTACTTAGAAAAAACAGGGCCAGACGCATGGCGTTGGATGTTAGTAAGTGCTGCACTTCCTGGTTTAATCGTTCTTCTTTTACTGTTTGGCACACCAGAATCTCCGCGTTGGCTATTAAAAATGGGGCGCGTTGAAGAGGCACGTGCCATTGTGCGAAAGTATATTGGTGAAAATGCTGTAATGGATGAGACAGTCGACTCACATTCTAATCAAACATACAAAGTTACCGATTTATTCAATAAACAGCTTTGGACACGTACAACATTTGGATCACTTTTTTACATGTGCCAAGTAGTTCCATATTTCGCGATTTATACATTCCTTCCAACTATTTTAAGTAAAATGGGTTTTGAAGAAACTTTTGGTGTAGATATGGTACTAAACTTGTTCCTTCTAGTAGGGGCGATTGCTGGTGTTTGGTGCACTGAAAAATTAACTCGTAGAGGATTTACGATTAATACATTTATTATTTTAACAATTTCATTATTTGTTTTAACTGTTTTACCACAAGGGCTACATACGATTGCGATAATTGTCTTTGCAATATTTACTTTTGTAATGTCAGCCGCTTCAAATTTAACGTTAGTTTATCCTGCTGAACTATTTCCTACCGAAGTTCGTGGAACTGGAGTAGGGGTTACAACAGCAGTCAGTCGAATAGGTTCAGCTTTTGGAACATTCTTATTACCTATAAGCGTTAGTTCTATGGGTATGGCACCTTCAATGATTGGGATGTCTATCATTCTATTAATTGGTACAATTGTTTCAATAGCTTGGGCTCCAGAGACAAAGTCACTTTCATTAAATGAAGCTAGTAATCTATTACTTGAAGGGGATTTAGTTGAGACAAACAATCAGTTTCAAGTCATTAAACTGCTTCAGACTAACAAACGCTCTCTTTCTTCGTTGCTTAGCCTGCCTGAGGTGCTTCTTATCATCTAGGTAACTCCGCACCTCTTCAGGCTTTGCGCTATGTAAGACAAGCGTTTTCAGTAAGTCTAATTTTCATATTTTTGGTATTTTGTTTAGTATTAAAAGTTAATTCATAAATAATTAAGAGGTGTTTTTAATGACCAAGTACGATTTTAATCATCCAAATAGTATCAAAGAGGTTATTCTTGGAGATCATGAGTTGTCGATCAATGAAGTGATTGCTGTTGCTAGATATGGAGCAAAAGTATCTTTTACAGAAAATTACTTATGTAGAATAAATAATTCTCGTAATCTAATCGAAATGTTTCTTGAAGAAGAAAGAGCAGTTTATGGGGTAACTACAGGCTTTGGAAGTAATGTCACAGAGGTTATTTCAAAGGAAGATGCACAAACTCTTCAACGAAATATTGTCAGATCTCATGCTGTTTCAGTAGGAGAGCCACTTGAAAAAGAAGTGGTAAGAGCTATTCAATTAATGATTTTAAATAATATAGGGCAAGGCTATTCAGGAGTTAGATTTGAAGTTTTAGAGCTAATTGCTACCCTGCTTAACAATGATATTTTACCATTTGTTCCCGGTGAAGGATCGGTAGCATACTTATCTCCTGAGGCACATATGGCCCTAGTATTAATGGGAGAAGGAAAAGCTTGGTATAGGAATGAGCTACTAAACGGGCATGAAGCATTGGAGCGTGCCGGACTAAAACCTGTGACTTTTGAATGTAAAGAAGGATTAGCACTTTTAAATGGCTCTACATCAGTAACAGCATTCGCTATACTCTCTATATATAATGCAATTCAGGCTGTAAAAACTGCAGATGTAGCTGGCGCTATGTCATTAGAAGCCCTTAAAGGTACTATTAAAGCTTTAGATCCACGTCTACACTCAGTAAAAAAACATGAAGAACAATCAGAAACAGCTCGAATCGTTTCCAAGATTTTAGCTGGAAGTGAAATAGCAGAGAAGTATAAAGAATATCGCTTACAGGATGCACTTAGTTTAAGATGTATACCACAAGTTCATGGAGCAGTAAAAAAAGTGTTTAAAAATGCATTAGAAAATATAAAAGATGAAATGAAGTCCTCAAGTGATAATCCGATTATTTGGCCCGAGGAAGAAGATGGTATTGCGTTAATGGGTGGAAATTTTGATTCTTCATATGTGGGAATCGATGCAGATACTATTTGTATTGGTATGGCAAATTTAGCAAAGATAGCTGAACGTCGTATTGATCGGTTGGTAAATTATCATGTAAGTGAACTTCATAATTTCTTAGTTGTGAATCCAGGGTTAAACAATGGATATATGATTCCACAATATACCGCTGCTGGATTGCTTAATGAAATCAGAGTTCTATCGCATCCAGCAACAATTGATAATACATCTACATGTGCTAATCAAGAGGATGTTGTTAGCTTTGCGTATTTTGCTGCTAAGAAAGCTTATCAAATTTCTAAAAAACTTGAACATATTATAGCTATTGAGCTAATGGTTGCTACGCAAGCTCTAGATTTCCATGATTCATTAAAGCCATCGCCAGTAACGGCAAGTGTTCACCAGTTAGTTAGAAATCAAGTTCCAACAGTTGAAGAGGATCGATATTTCTATAATGATATTGAAACAATTTGCCGTCAAATTCATGATGGAGAAATTATTGCACTTGTTGAAGAAAAAATAGGCGTTATGGAATTATGAAATTTTTTGTGAAGCAGTTATACTCTTAGAGTACAATTGCTTCTTTTTTTACTAAATCGTTTGTTAGTTATTAGCATTTTTTCAACTAAGAAAAATCATAAAGGCTAAAAAGGAGATATTAAGATGAATCGAAATGCTACTCAATCAGCTTTTTCAAATTGGCTACTCTCTGGTACACTAGTTCAAATAGGAACTTTTGAGGAAGTTCAGAGAATTTGTGGCATTGATACGTATCCAAATGTCTTAATGGTGATTTCAATTGATCGTTATCCTGATTTAGCAGCGGAAAGTCCAATCCAATGGAAAATAGATATTGGTCAAAAACTCATAAATCAAATTGATCAGACAATAGAAGTTTCTTATTTATGGAAATGGGTAGATTCAATTCAAATTACAG
This sequence comes from Bacillus sp. AFS002410, assembly GCF_002556365.1. Lineage (NCBI taxonomy): Bacteria > Bacillati > Bacillota > Bacilli > Caryophanales > Bacillaceae > Bacillus > Bacillus sp. AFS002410. The sequence goes on along the minus strand of NZ_NUEU01000018.1, from coordinate 908 downwards.
TCTCAATTGGTATTGGTAAAAAATACAATGAGCCTTATTTGTTACACCATTCTTTTGAAGAGGCCAGAAAATCAATGTCAGGGCGTTTTTTTCAAGGAAATAAGCTGATTTTTCATAGTGGTATTAAGCCGGTTGAAAAAAATACGCTAAAAGCGCCAACTGAAGAGCGTGTTGAATTATTAGCACTTGTTCGAATTGGTGATGAAGTAAATCAATTAAAAAATTATATAGAACAAGTTGCCAATGCCTGTAGATTAAATGAAGACGTATTTAAGACAGAGGTAGTCGATTTAATCATGTTAATTTCTCGAGTTGTAGTAGAGTCAGGTGTTGATGCAACACTTATCATGTCTAAAAACGCACAAATATCCAAGAGCTTTACCATATTATTCGTTATGATAAATTTGTAAAAAAAGTATGTGAATATGTTTAATGGTTAACGGTCCAAATCGCTAATTCATTTAATAATCAGATGACACCGATTATTCGAAAGGCAACTAAGTATATTAGAGAAAATCATCAAACTAGTATTACTCTAGAGGAAATTGCTCAATTTTGTTGCTTAAGTAAGTACCATTTCAGTTTGGTTGAATGTGTAAAAATATTACCATTCAAAAATGAAAAAGTCATGACATAAAATATGGATGGACTGGTTGACCTAATGGATAGCGTCCTGGTAGTTACGAGTAGAGGGCGATAAGATAAAAAAGCATCCTTACTGGATGCTCTTGATTTGGGTCACAATTTGGTTGTGTTCGGTGATTAATCTTTTCAACTGTTCTTCGAGATGAGGGTCGTTTTTCTTCGCTAAGATGATCTTGACGATGTCGATCGCTTCGCGCGTCTTCATTAATTCTTTTTGCAATTTTTCGACTGCATTCAATTTTCCCATGTTTTACCCTCTTCTT
>NZ_NUEU01000073.1:0-204 GCF_002556365.1 Bacillus sp. AFS002410 | reverse complement strand
CCACCGACCTCAATACCATTCCGCTGGCCATCGTCGAACGCATCGAAGTGCTGGAAGATGGCGCTTCATCGCTGTACGGTTCCGACGCCATCGCCGGCGTAGTCAACATCATCACCCGCCGCGATTTCGACGGTGGCCAGGTGACCTTGAACTACGGTGAGTACAGCAAGGGCGACGGCACGCAGAAGGGCGTTGACCTGGCCT
>NZ_NUEU01000072.1:0-233 GCF_002556365.1 Bacillus sp. AFS002410 | reverse complement strand
GGTGCTGCTGGCCTGGAACACCCGCTGGCGCTGGCCGGTGCTGCTGCTGGCACCGGCGTTCAGCCTGCTGGTCAGCGTGTCCCGGGTCTACCTGGGGGTGCATTACCCCTCCGACATCCTGGCCGGATGGTGTGCCGCGCTGGTTTGGGTGGTAGGGTGCTATCTGGTCATGTTCAGTCGCCGGCACCCATGGCGACGTCACGGCTCGCCGCCAGCGAAGGCCAGCGAAGCAT
>NZ_NUEU01000071.1:0-241 GCF_002556365.1 Bacillus sp. AFS002410 | reverse complement strand
CGGCAGCTACCGCGAGCAGATGCGCAGCGTGCGCGCCAATGACCTGGTGATCGCCATCAGCTTCACCCCGTACGGCAAGGAAACCCAGCACTGCCTGCGCATTGCCCAGCACCATCAGGCCAAAACCCTGATCATCACCGACAGCAACCTCTCGCCCCTGGCAAAACGCGCCAACACTGTGCTGCTGGTCAACGAAGGCAGTTCGTTTGCGTTTCGTTCGTTGAGTGCGACGCTGTGCCTG
>NZ_NUEU01000070.1:0-263 GCF_002556365.1 Bacillus sp. AFS002410 | reverse complement strand
GAAATCAGTGGATGGTGCCTGTGCCCTCAGGAGTGAGCGCCCTAGGCTTGTGGGTGACGGCGAAAGGGACAAATTCCTCGACGTTCGTGGCCCTTAGTTGCAACGAGTAGAAACCTGCCGCCAAGCCTGCCGGGACCCGGAGAGTGATCTGCGATTTCCATCTCTCGGGGTCAGGACGTCTTTGGCGCAGGCGGATAGCACCGTAGCTCTCCGGCGATGCCCTAATGCCTCCGGTTGCGTTGCCGCGATGTCCAGGAACGGCC
>NZ_NUEU01000069.1:0-286 GCF_002556365.1 Bacillus sp. AFS002410 | reverse complement strand
GAAATGATTTCAATAGGAATTGAGTTTGTAAGAGAACCTAAGGAACAAGATTATGGTACTGTTGCGGTATTTAAAGATTTATATGGGAACTTATGGGACTTAATACAATTTAGTGAAAATCATCCATTAGTAAAAAGAATTAAATAAAATATTTGCAGCATTAATTTTTGAATGCATATTTCTTAAAATCGGTTGGAGTTAGTTAACTCCAACTTTTTTGTTGGAATTGGAATGTTATAATAAACTGAATAACATTATTTTTATAATTATTAAATAATTAAGGTGG
>NZ_NUEU01000068.1:0-209 GCF_002556365.1 Bacillus sp. AFS002410 | reverse complement strand
GGAGTAACAGGTCCGACGGGAATAACAGGCTCGACCGGAGTAACAGGTTCGACGGGAATAACTGGCTCGACTGGGGTAACGGGTTCGACCGGAGTAACCGGCTCGACAGGAATAACGGGCTCGACGGGAATAACAGGTTCGACGGGAATAACTGGCCCAACCGGAGGAACGGGTTCAACTGGAATAACCGGCTCGACCGGAGTAACAGG
>NZ_NUEU01000067.1:0-275 GCF_002556365.1 Bacillus sp. AFS002410 | reverse complement strand
GCGTCGGCGATGGGTCCGCTGGCTGTTCCGTGTCCGTGCCAGGGTTGGTTACAGTGGTGGCCATGGCCGGCTGGGTACCAAAAAACCCGAGAATAGCCAGCAACATGACCACAAGTGCGGCTTGAACACGTCCGATTCCGGTGCCCAACTTTCCCCCCGTTAATATGTCGTACAGAACGCTATGAGCGTCCGTTCCAGCGCGTCCACCTGAATGAGCGTAGGCGCGGCCGCCAACAGCAGGAGGGCAGCCCGGTTTAGTCTACCGTATGGATAAC
>NZ_NUEU01000066.1:0-485 GCF_002556365.1 Bacillus sp. AFS002410 | reverse complement strand
ATTAGCTGGTTTAGTTACATAAGAGTTTTTCTAATATATAAAAATATTATGTATTTTCTTTAGTTCTGTATGGTCTTGGTGACGGAATTGAAGTTAAATCTTTAATTAATTCTTCGTATTCTTCTTCGTCTATCTCGAATGGAACCCACTCTCCAGAACGAGGATAAAAACCGTTTAAAAATAATTGGTTAAGTGTTTTTAATGAAGGGATTACCTTGTCATAATCTGAACTTAAAAGCATACCTGTATCAATTATTAAATCTGTAATGGTGCCTTCTTTAGTAACAAATTTATTTTTTGAACCATATGCTTCTGGGAATAAATCATACTCTAAAGTTCTCATATACTTTGTCCTTTCTTTTATGGTTTTTACTGTACTACAATTAAACTAATTATATCATTCCTTATTGAACTAAACTGCCATTTACTTCAATAAAAAAAACTGCAATTAAGCAGTTTGTGATCTTCAACTAGTCGAGTAGAAT
>NZ_NUEU01000065.1:0-229 GCF_002556365.1 Bacillus sp. AFS002410 | reverse complement strand
TTTAGAACTAGTAAAACTGTAGTTTCTGCATCATCCTCACCAATTGGCTTAGGATCTAATTTATTACCATTGATATCAGTACCGAATAATAACCAAGTTGGCGCATCACCAATCGTTGACTTCCCAGCTCCGTTACGACCTTCGATATTTGTAATATCTTTAAAATTGATAGATAAATCAGTGTGATTTTTAAAATTAATTACTTTAATAAAATCGAATGAAATTTTCA
>NZ_NUEU01000064.1:0-1614 GCF_002556365.1 Bacillus sp. AFS002410 | reverse complement strand
AACTGGAAAGAAGTTGGCGGTAAAGACGAGAAAATTAACGTAATTAACCGTCCAGCATCATCTGGTACTCGTGCAGCTTTTGAAAAGAAAGTTATGAAAGAAGTTAAAATTAACGATAGCGTTGGAACAGTTCAAGATTCAAACGGTGCAGTTGAACAAGCTGTAAACTCAACTCCTGGTGCAGTTTCTTATCTTGCTAACTCATATTTAATTGGCGATAAAAAAGATGCTTTAAAAACTGTTCAAATTGATGGGAAAGATTCTTCTACTGAAAACATTACTTCAGGTGCTTACCCATTCTATTCATATGAATACATGATTACAAACGGCGATGCAAAATCTCCAGTTAAAGAATATATCGAATATATTAGTGGAGACGAGTTCTCGAATAAATTAGTTGAAATGGGCTATATCCCAGCTTCAGAAATGTCAGGTTTAGAATAATATTCAAATTAAGCTAACTCGAAAGGTTGCTATGCAACTTTTTGGGTTAGCTTTTTTTTGTGGCGATGATTTTGAACGGTTTGAAATCAGTTTTTCAATGAAGAACACTACAATTTCAACAAAGTTCACGAGTTTATTGACGAAGAACATTACTCATCAATGAAGATCATCAAGATATAAAAGAAGTCCATCAGTTTGATTACCCCAATTTAAACGGGAATCATGACTATTAATGATAATCATCACTATATTAATGAAAATCATCGTCATATGAACGAAGAACATTACTATATTAACAAAAATCACTACCATATTAATGAAGAACATCATTATATGAACGAAGAACCCTACTTTATCAACGAAGAACCCTACTTTATCAACGAAGAACGCCACTTTATCAACGAAGAACGTCACTTTATCAACGAAGAACGCCACTTTATCAACGAAGTTCACAACTTTATCAACAAAGTTCACAAAGTGTTCGTATAAACAAGATAGTAGTTTTCTTTTTAAACCAATCTCAAATGCCCTAAAATCAACTAAATATACACCCCCTTAAAAAGATTTACAATTTCTTTACGATTGATTAAAACTTGCTTAACCTTAAAACTTTAAAGTAGAGATTGTAAGAGATAACAAACAAAAATAAAAACAAAAACAAATTTAAAAATAAAAACAAACATTTTAGGGGGATTATTCAAATGAAACGTGGATTAAAATTAACTTTCGCTGCAATGGCTATTACTGGTATGTTAGCTGGATGTTCTAATAAAGATGACAAGACTACTGGTAAGGCTTCAGATGATAAAAAAGTAGAATTAACTGGAACAATTGGTGCTGCGGGATCAACAGCGTTACAACCACTTGCTGACGAAGCGGCTACAGAATTTATGACAAAGTTCCCACAAGTATCAGTTACAGTTCAAGGTGGCGGTAGTGGAACTGGTGTAAACCAAGTATCTACGGGTGCTATTCAAATTGGTAACTCAGATGTACCAGCTGCTGAAAAATTAGAAGATAAAACATTAGCAAGTTCATTAGTAGAGGCTAAAGTTGCTGGTGTTGGATATTCAATGGTAACGAATAAAGATGTTGGTGTAGATTCACTTACACTTCAACAAATTGAAGATATTTTCGCTGGAAAAGTAACGAACTGGAAAGAAGTTGGCG